>CAKSAI010000010.1 GCA_934434905.1 uncultured Lachnospiraceae bacterium
TATTGCACGCACTGTTCCTTTTATTTTCTGGATTTCTTTGATTTTTCGTCTATTTTTCGTATGTTTCATTTTTATTTTGTATAAGATAGTGCTAGAAAGTTCCATTTTTTCCCTATTGCAAATTTGCACACAAACTCAACTTCTAAATAACTTGTTTTTTGAAAATTGTTTAGATAGAAATAATTTCCAAATGATAATCAGATCAAGGTATATGCCTCTGCCAGAACGAAATCAAGACCACCGGTTTTGATGGTCTTGACGTATCATTACAAATCGTTTTTATAAGTTCCAGTTAATCACCCCCTTAGGCAGCACTATATTTCACAATCAGCAGCTCCACTGCCATCCGGTCATTCAGATTACCGGTCTTGACCGCTTCCTCTGCCTCCACGCAGTCCGTGACTGCCTGATAGAGCTGTTCTTTAGTAAAACTCCTGGCCTGTCCCTGGTTGCGCCGGAGCGCGAATTCGGGAACTCCGGCCTTTGCCGCAATAAATTTACTGTCATGTCCCTTACCTCCCAGCTCCTTGACCTGAAGCAGAATCTGGAACTGGCGTGCCACCAGAAACAGAATCCGCATAGGAGGCTCCTTTAAGGCCAGCAGGTCATAATACAGCTCCAATGCATGTTTCTGATTCTTATCGGCAATGGCATTGACCATGTCAAATATCTTGCTGGTGGTCTGCTGCACGCAGACGGCATTCACATCCTCCGCCTCGATCACTTCCTTGTCCATGCAATAGCACAGCAGCTTCTCCAGCTCCTTGTCAATATATTCCATATCCGTGCCGACGGTATTTAAGAACTGCTGCATGACGGATTGGGTAATCTTCTTGTTTTCGCGCTTCAGACGGCTTAAAATCCACTGTGTCAACACCTGTTCATTCTGTCTGGTGAACTCTACCACCCGGCCTGCAGCCTTGACATTCTTGAACATCTTGCTGCGCTTGTCCACTTCATCTTCCACAAACACAAAGCAGGCCGTAGGCGCGATCGCCTTCATGTATTCCGCCAGCTCGTCACCTGCACTCTTGAACACGCCGCTGTTTGTAAGAAGGATCAGTCGTCGGTCTGCAAAGAAAGGCATTGTCTCCGCCAGATCAATGATCTCACCAGGACGGATATCCTTTCCTTCATAGATAGAGACATTCATGGTATCTCCCTCCGGGACCAGTGCCTTCTGTAATTTTTCCTTATACTGCTTTTTTAAATAATCCTCTTCTCCATATAACAAATATACCGGAGCAAAAGAGCCGGATCTGATGTCTGCATCGATGGTCTTCATTGTTTGTGCTCTCCTGTCAAACTTGAAAATACTTCACAAATCGATTTCTGATAATAGCTTTACTACCTTGAATACACTGCATCATTTCGAGAAAGAAGGTATACACAATACTGATTCATGCTGATTCCTTCCCTCTGTGAATGTTCTGCCAATGCTCTGTGCAGACTGCGAGGAATCCTTAGCTTGAACTGACCGGAGTAATCTTCCAGACTATCCGGTTCATAAATCTCTATTCCATCTTCCAGTGCTGCCTCAATCCAGGCCCTCTTAGCAGACAATGCATTAGCCACCGCGCTTTCTACTGTTTCACCGCAGGTAATACAGCCTGGTAAATCCGGATAGGAAACCACAAATCCACCTTCATCCCTATCTTCTACAATTTCCATACGATAGGACATTGCCATATAATCATTCAGCGTCTTCATCATTCTTTATGCCTCCTATTCATATTATATGTGGTATCGCATATGGTGTCAACATATTTTTATTATTTGTGTTTCCCCTACCGGAACTCCTCCACCCAGACTCCACCTTTATCGCATCCAACCGTAATCTGTCCGCTCTCCATGGTGTAATAGATCCTGCTTCCGGCCTCCTTGATCCGTCCTACGGCCTCCTTCCCCGGATGACCATAGCTATTCTCCTTGGCGCAGGAAATCACTGCGACCACAGGTTTTATGCTTTGCAGAAGCGATTCACTGTTAGAACCGTTGGAGCCGTGATGATCTGCCTTGTAGATATCCACCTTAAGCTTTGGATACCGCAGCGCAAGCTCCCGCTCCTGCTTCGCAGGCAGATCGCCCCCGAGCAGTGCCGACAAACCGGAATATTGCAGCAGCAGCACCATGGAATTATCATTCCGATCCGTTCCCTCTTCCCATGGATACAGGCAGGTAAAGCGCAGCTTACCGCTTCCAACCGTGTCCTCCGGTGCAAGATAGACAATCTCTGTCTGAAATTGTTCTGCCGCCTTGCACAGCTTCTCCCAGGCCTCGTCCCGGACGATCCACTGACTTAAGAAAAGGTGTTTCACCTGATAGCCGCTCTCCCACACCTCCAGCAAGCCGGAGATATGATCTTCGTCTGCATGAGACACAAACCAGCCTTCCACGCTGCCTGCCCCCTGACACTTCAAAAAACTCAACAGTCGGTATTCCCCCACCTTCTTCTCGCTGGTACTGCCGCCATCGATGAAAAAAGCTGTCCCGTCCTCCGCCTGAACATAGATACCGTCCCCCTGTCCCACATCCAGGAAGCATATCCGAAAGCCACGGTTCGGGCGAATCACCAGCAAGGAAATCAAAGCGATAAGCATCACTGCCAAAATTGCTGTTTTTTTTATTCCGGTACCTTGCGGTTCTGTTCTTCTCCCTGGCTCATGAGCAGTCCACCTACTCGGAAACAAGCCTTCTTCACGGCAGCTTTCCTTCTTATCATTTCGAAAGCATCGTTTCGAGCTGTCTTTATCCCTAAGATTCATCCTATAGAGCAGAAAAAGTCCCACCGCCAGAACCACATAATACCCGATCATCATTTCTGCTGCGGGCTTTCCCGTGATACAGACCGCTCCCGGAAGTTTGCCAAAGAGACTGCACACCCGCTCATTCCAGCATAGCAACCCATTCGCCGGCTGCAACAAAAGCCGGGACAGACGTTCCAGGATTTCCGCAGTTGTTCCAAATATTCCGGCTGCTCCACTTCCCATAATACCCACTGCTCCCGCCAGGCACCCGATAATTCCACCCAGCAGGCCAGACACCAGAACAAGCCCCATAAGCGGCAGCAACAGACCATTGATCAGCACACTGTACAATGGGAATTCATAATAGAACCATACCGTCAAAGGCAGCGTCACCAACTGGATACATCCGCTGACGAAGAATGTCCCGGCGAGCGTCTTTTTCCACTTTCCCACCCCTATCCCGGCGAAAAGAATAACATGATCCACATGACATCGCCAGCGCGATCTGTCATTGCCAACGGGTTCCGGTTTCTGACTTTCCTCTTGCGCAACGCTCCTTGCTCCCGGAATATTTTTCGTATCCGCAGTTTCTCCTCTCCCAAAGGCTTCCTCCAGGATCTTCACTGCCACCACCACCGCCAGCACCGCGCTGTAGGAAAAAATAAAACCTGCATAAGTAAAACAATAGGGATTTTCCCAGAGCTGCATCAACGCCGACAGGGACAACGCTGTCACAGAATCGTAAGCCATACCCAGCACATTCCCCAACAGCATTACCAGAAACATTAAGACGGCCCGCCTTGTGGACAGTTCCATACCGGAGATTTGGCCGAACAACAATACCACTATCCCCGCCAGAATACCCGCGCCGGGATAAGACATCCGCCGCTTCCTTAAGAAGCGGTAAATCCCCATTCCCAGAATGGAAACATGCAGACCGGAGATAGCCAGCACGTGGGAGATCCCGGACTGCTGATAGAGCTTCTTCACTTCTGTATCCAGCATGCCCTTATCACCAAGGGTCATAACGCTTAATACCCCTGCCTCCCTCTCAGGAAGCTTGGTCGCATACACCTCCTGCACCTGCTTTCGCAGCCGATACAGCCACTCCTTCCACAAGATGCGCTGCCGCTTCAGCAGACGTACCGAATCTGCCTTTACAGCCTGAAATACCCCTTTGCTGTAATAATACGCCTGCTCATCAAAGTTCCCCTCATTTCTGGCCTGTGCAAAGCTCTTACAAGCCCCTGTTACTTGAATGGTATCACCGATAGAATATGTATCGGATTGTTGATAGATCAGAACCTGGCCAACCCGGAAGCTGCCTGTTCCGCTTATAAGTTCAGAATCCTTCAGATAATAAACAATGCTATAGTTCTTCTCTTCCTTCTTGCTGATGGTTCCCACCACCGTGAGCTCACTCTGCTCGCCTGCACAATTCTCCACCGACTGTATCAGGCTCTGCTGTTGCTGCCACCTCATCTGCCCCAACAGGCAAAATGCCAGACAGAAAAGCACCCGTAAAACCCACGGATAATATCTGCGGGTTGTCATAAAGCCCACGCTCCCCAGCCAGGCTGCCCACAATACATATCCCCACGGGTTTCCCCGATAAGAAACTACCACCCCAAGAAGGAAAGAGACCGCAAGCTGCGCTAACACCCTGCCGCTCATCTCTATCCTCCTTTACTTCTTTCCCTTCTCAGGTGTCACCACATAGTCCAGATTCCGCTCATACACCTTACTCAAAGGGAATTTCTCCCGATATACGATACTTGTATCTCCATTTACAGAGATCTGCACCTTGTTGACATTGGGAAGCTCCACCAGAGAATTGACGATGGAATAAATGACAACCCCCGCATCCACATCATTTCCCGGAGCCAGGAAACCCTCGTCCAGTGTCACAAAGCACACGCCATCCAGCACGGAGATGCTGATGAGCTTCGTACCGCTTGGTATGGCGGACTTGCTGTCTCCACTGATTGGCCCCTTAAACAACTGCTCCATCACCAGCTTCTCCAGAGGAACGTTGCTATTGTAATGGCGCTCCTGCACCTCCTGTACCAGCCCGTCTCCCGCTTTATTGGAAAAATACAGCGTAATGGTCGCCGTCTGTATCGAATTGATCTGCTCCCCCGGATTCTCAATAAAGCTGTCAGCCGTCATAAGACCAATGACCTTGCCGCCGGCATCCATCAAAGGAGAATCTCCGACATAGAAGGAAATGCTGTCCACACCGTCCACCTGGATCAGTGTGCGCACGACTGCCGCACGACAAAGCACCTCCGTGACAGGATCCATCTGTGAATACTCGCTGCCAAAATTAAGCTGCAGCACACCGTCTGCCAGTGTCCAGGCCGGAATTCCCACATTTCCTGCTAAGGCTCTGCGGTAATCCACACTGTCCGGATTCTCATCGAGCTTAAGAAGCAGCTCCCGGATCTTACCATCCGTATTGTCCGCCTGAACCTCATAGGGTACCGGAAGTACCTTGGTCTGCTCTTTGTTCAGATAATAAATATAGTTATCCGCTTTCGTCGGTGCCTCCTTGCCGCAGCCGGAAAGCATTGCCATTCCGGTCATGAGGATAACCGTCATAAGCAGAAATAACCATCGTTGTCTTTTTTTCATAATGATCTCCATTCCCGCACCTATGCAATATAGTTCAGTGGAATACGCACGGTAAAAATCGTACCCTCTCCCACCTTACTGTGAGCCTTGATAGCGCCCCGGTGCATGAGAACAACATTTCTTGTAATGGCAAGACCAAGTCCCGTGCCTCCGATCTCTCTGGAGTGAGACTTGTCCACCCGGTAAAAACGCTCATAAATATGTTCCAGGGAATCCTCCGGGATGCCGATGCCGGAATCCTCTACCCGGATAAAGAAATACTTATGGTCAGCATTCAGTGATACATGAACCCAGCCGCCCTCCTTGTTGTACTTGATCGCATTCTCAACAAGATTCGTCAATGCCAGCGTCAGCTTGACCTCATCGATTTCCGCCGTCACCGGCCGGAAGCTCTCCAGCACCAGTTCCACATTCTGCTTCTCGGCGATAGGTCTGAGGCGCTTTAAGATCAATTCGATCAGCTCGTTGATATTCACGGCTTCGATATTGAGCACACCGGCCGAACGGTCCATTTTCACCAGAGACAAGAGATCGTTGATGATCTTATTCTCCCGATCGATCTCAGCAGCTATATCCGTCATGAAATCCCGGTAAAGCTCTGCCGGCACATCCTCCTGATCCAGCAGGGAATCTGCCAGTACCTTCATGGATGTCAGCGGCGTTTTCAGCTCATGGGACACGTTGGAAACGAATTCCTGCCGGGACTGGTCTATGACCTGCATACGCTTTACCATCTCGTTAAAAGCATCGGAAATAGCCTCCGTCTCCGTATAATCGGAAACCGAAAGTGCTCCCACCTCTTCGCCGGTCTGGATCGCATCGATGGATCTTGTGATCTTCCCCAAGGGCCGCACCAGGCGAATAGCCAGAAACAGCGCAAGCGCCACCACAAGAATGCCGCATGCCACCTCGATCACCATGGCATTTCCCTTCAGGTATTCATAGTTGGCAATGATACTGTCCGTGGAAACGCTCACCAGCATGACGCCCAGGATCTCCTGGGTCTTACCGTCCTTAAGGGGCAGCGTCATCTCGATATAGTGGTTCTTTGAATCATACTTGGAGATCTCCTCGCCCTTGTAGCTCTTCACGATCTCCTCGGAGATAATGGTCTTACCCACATCCAGATTATATGTATCCCGCACGATCTGGAAGCTGGAATTGATCAGCATCACGCGACCGTCATAGACATTGGACAATAAGACCAACTGACTGCTGATGGTCTCGTTGGCGGTATTATTCAAATAATCATAGGTAACGATCTGCGTTCCCAGGATCTTCGCCTGGCTTAAGATATCAATACTCCGGTTGGAGATTGCTTTATTTTCATATGTCTCCAATAGTCCCGCACGGAACACCATGCTGGGAAGGATCCCCACAAGTGCCAGCACCAGGAACAAACGGAATTTCAAGCTTCTGATAAATTTCAAGCTCTTAATAAATTTCAAACGTTTCATAACTGTCTCCAGAGGCCCAGGCTGTCACCGAGCCACATCATCCCTGATAGTAGTAGCCCACGCCCCACTTGGTATGGACGTACCTTGGCTCGCTGGGATTTGCCTCTATCTTCTCTCTCAATCGGCGCACATGGACATCCACGGTCCGCACATCACCGGGATACTTGTAGCCCCATACCAGGTTCAGCAGGTTCTCACGGCTGTATACCTTACCCGCATTGGTCACAAGAAGCTCCAGAAGATCAAATTCCTTGGCTGTCAGGTTTACTTCCTTATCCATGATATACAGTCTCCGACCCTCACAGTCAAGCTTCAGATCTCCGTTTTTTATCACCTTTGGATCCTTTTCCTCCGGCTGATTCTGCACGGTTCTTCGCATAATAGCCTTGATCCGCGCCTTAACCTCAAGGATATTGAAGGGCTTGGTTATGTAATCATCCGCGCCATACTCCAATCCCAGAATCTTATCCATATCATCGCCCTAGGCTGTCAGCATGACGATGGGTACCATGGAGAATTCGCGGATCTGCTGGCATACCTCAAAACCGTCCATCTTGGGCAGCATGATATCCAGAAGAATCATGTCATACGGATTCTCCTTGGCCAGCCGCAATGCTTCTTCCCCGTCATAGGCGCAGTCCACTTCCATCCCGTCCTGCTCCAGACTGAACCGGATCCCCTTTACAATTAATTTTTCGTCATCGACTACAAGAACCTTCTTTGCCATTTCTTCACCTCAGTTTACCTTGATATGGTCCTTTATTTTGGAAAAAACACCTTCCTTGATGCCTGTGATGTTCAGGATATCCTCCACGCTTCCAAATGCGCCGTTCTCCTCCCGCCAGGAAACAATGCTCTCCGCCTTGGACTGTCCGATCCCCGGCAGTGTCATCAGTTCCTCCACTGTGGCAGTATTCAGGTTGATCCGCCCATCGTCCGGCTCCCCGTATGCTCCCAGGCTGCTCCCTGTCTCCTGTCCGGTTCTCTGTTCTCCGACCGCATACACGTAGACCATCTGGCCGTCGCTTAGAACCAGTGCCTGATTGAGCGTACTCACGTCTGCACCCTCCGTGGTGCCTCCCGCCAGCTCCACCGCCTCAAACACGCGGCTGCCTTCCGGCAGCTTGTAGACACCGGGGGTAACCACCGCTCCGGATACCTGGACATAGATCATCTTCTCCGCTTTTCCGTCTTCCGCGGCTCCTCCAGACGAACTGCCTTCCGTCGAACTGCCGGACGGACTGTCTCCCGCCTGATTACCGGAGGTGTCATTTCCCGCAGCAGCTCCAGCCGACTTCTCATCCGCTTCTTTGGAAGTCCCCTGTTCCACATACAGACCGGACCGGTTTTTGCACCCGGCCATCACCAACAGCAGACAGCAGAGAACCGCTGTCCATATCATTCTCTTTTTTCGAATCATGCTCCATTCCTTTCCGGAACAGAACCCTTACTGAATCAACTACTATTTTATCGGAATTCCACCGCGATTACAAGGGGAATTCGAAAATATTTTTTCCTTTGCGAATGGGCGTGGGCTGAACTGTTACTTTCCGCTTACTATTTCCACTGGTACAGGACGATTCCGCCGATGCAAATGAGAAGTCCCAGGAGCCTTCTCCACGCAAAGGCAGTCTTCTCCATACCGAACAAGCCGAACAGTTGAATGAGATAAGCCGCTGTCAACTGGGCGATAACAATAAGCATCACCGCCTTTGCAGGACCCAGGGCATCTATGCCCTTGATCACCGTATACGTGATGAAGGCCCCTATCACGCCTCCGAACAGCATGTATTTCGGCTCCATCGTAAGAATCCCGCCGAAGCTGGTGCGGTCACAGAAGAACCAGGCCACCAGGCATATAACCAGGGCTGAAAACTGTACCCAGCTTGCGGAAACCCACAGGCTGGTGTTCTTCGTCACCTGCGTGTTAAACACTCCCTGCACCCCCATCAGCACACCTGAAAGCAGGGCAATAAAAATTCCGATCATGGCAAACGCCTCCTATTATCTTTTCTAATAGGATTACCTGTGATCGGAACTTTATTCATCTAAACAAATCAAGCGCCTTCCAAAGCTTCTCCATCAGCTCGTCCACATGCGCTTTCTCAATGATCAGCGGCGGCACAAAGCGCAGCACATCGCTGCCTGCGGTAATGATGATCAGTCCCTCTTCCTGGGCCGCCTTAACCACCTGGCCCACCGGAATCGTCAGCACCAGCCCCTGCATGAGTCCAAGGCCTCTTCTGGCCGTTACAAACGCATACTCTCCCACCAGCTTGTCCAACTGCCCGGCAAGATAAGTTCCTATCTCTTTCGCATGGGCCGGGATCTGTTCCCGGGCAAAGATCTCAAACACCTTATCCACCGCAGCTCCCACCAGCGGATTACCGCCGTAGGTGCTTCCGTGATCTCCCGGTGCCAGGGACTTTTCGGCCACCCGTTCCGTCAGGAAGAATGCTCCCACCGGAACCCCGCAGCCGATCGCCTTGGCGCAGGTCATAATATCCGGCTTCACACCATAATGCTGCCAGGCGAACATCTCACCGGTCCGCCCCATGCCGCACTGGATCTCGTCCAGGATCAGCAGTATATCGTGTTCTTCGCACAGCTTTTTCACACCTGCAAGGAATTCCGGATCAGCCGGATAGATTCCGCCCTCGCCCTGAACCGTTTCCATAAGGATCGCACAAGTCTTCCCGTTCACCTGCGCCTTCACCGATTCCAGATCGTTAAAGCGGGCGAAGCGTATCCCCGGAAGCAGCGGCTCAAAGGGCTCACGATAGTGGGCATTTCCGGTAACAGAGAGCGCTCCCAGACTTCTGCCGTGGAAGGAATGCTCCATAGCAATGATTTCATGATCCGCATGTCCATCCCGAACATACGCATACTTCTTCGCTGCCTTGATTGCTCCCTCGATGGCCTCTGTTCCGCTGTTGGTGAAAAACACCCGCTCCATCCCGGAAGCCTCCACTGCACGCGCAGCGGCCTTTGCCATGGGGATATTGTAAAACAGGTTGGATGTGTGAGTCAGCGTATCCACCTGATTCTTGATTGCTTCCGTAAGCTCCCGGTTTCCATACCCCAGAGCCTGCACTGCAATCCCGGCGGCAAAATCCAGATATTTTTTCCCGTTAGTATCGTAGAGATAGACACCCTCCCCGCGCTCCAGCACAATGGGATAACGGTTGTAGGTATGTACCAGATTCTGCTCTGTGGAATCAATATATTGGTTCTCCATCATTCTTCCTCTTTCCTCTTTTCTAAGCCTCCATGTCCACTAACACAGACACCACTATGAACAAAAGCAGTTTAACCCGCTTCCTTGCAAAACCGCTCTTCGCTGTCGCCCAGGATGGCTGTGCCGATTCCGCGATTGGTGAATATCTCCAGGAGCAGGCAGTGAGCGATCCGGCCGTCCAGGATATGCACCCTGGAAACGCCGTCCAAAATAGCTTCGATACAGTTGTTGAGCTTCGGCAGCATGCCGCCGCCGATATTGCCCGCCTCGATCAATTCCCTGGCATGGGAGACTGTCAGCTCTGAGATCAGCGAATCCGGGTCGGCGGGATCCTTATATACACCTTCGATATCGGTCAAGAATGCCAGCTTCTCCGCCTTCACCGCCTGGGCGATGGCGCAGGCTGCATCATCCGCATTGATATTGTAGGTCTCATAGTCATCGCTCAGTCCGATGGGACAGATGATGGGAAGGAAATCCTTCTCCAACAGATCATATAGGATCTTTGGATTTACCTCCTTCACTTCGCCCACGTAGCCGATATCCTGACCACCGGAATACTTTTTGTCTACTTTCAGAAGACCGCCGTCCTTGCCGCTGATTCCGATGGCGTTTACGCCCAGCTCCTGAACCATCTGCACCAACGACTTGTTCACCCGGTTTAAGACCATCTCCGCGATCTCCATGGTGTCCGCGTCGGTTTTCCGAAGACCGTTCACGAATTCCGGTACCTTGCCGCTCTTCTCCACCCATTTGCTGATCTCCTTGCCGCCGCCATGGACAATGATCGGTTTGAAACCAACAAGCTTCAACAGCGTCACGTCCTGGATCACATGCTTCTTCAGTTCCTCGTCCACCATGGCACTCCCGCCGTACTTCACCACAATGATCTTGCGGTTGAATCTCTGGATATAAGGAAGTGCTTCGATCAGCACCTCCGCTTTCTGCATGACTTCATCCATATGTTCCTCTCTCACTGTTTTATCCTCCTTAAAATATCAATCTGTATTCGTATATCGCAGACTTTTATAGTAACATCAGGAGCGGTAGTCTGCATTGATCTTCACATAGTCATAGGTCAGATCGCAGCCCCAGGCCGTTGCCTCAGCTTCCCCCATCTTCATATCCACCAGCACCGTAACCTCCGGATCCGAGAGGATCTTCGTGGCCTCTTCCTCGCTGTAGTCCGTGGCTATCCCATCCTTATAGATCTGGATCTGACCGGATCTGCTCCGGAAGAACAACTCGATCTTCTCCGGGTCAAACTGCGCCCCGGAATACCCAAGCGCACAGAGGATCCTTCCCCAGTTCGCGTCGTGTCCGTAGATGGCCGCCTTGGTCAGGGAGGAGCAGATCACTGACTTCGCCAGTATTTTGGCGTTCTCTTTGGTATCCGCATGGATCACCTTCGTCTCAAACAGCGCAGTTGCGCCCTCGCCGTCCCCCGCCATCTTCTTTGCAAGTGTCTCATTCACATAATGAAGCGCCTCACAGAAGGTCTGATAATCCTGGTTTTTCTCCGTGATAACAGCATTGCCGGCCATCCCATTGGCCAGGATCAGCAGTGTATCGTTGGTGGAGGTGTCGCCATCCACGGAGATCATGTTGAAGGTATCCTTCACATCCTCCCGGAGCGCCTCCACCAGAAGTTCCTTGGAGATGGCAATGTCCGTGGTAAGGAAGCCCAGCATGGTACACATATTGGGGTGGATCATGCCGGAGCCCTTGCACATGCCGCCCAGCGTCACCGTCTTCCCGCCAATGGAAAATGTCACTGCTGCTTCCTTCTCTCTGGTGTCTGTAGTCATGATGGCCTTGGCCGCCTCATGGCCGCTTTCAAGACTGCCGGAAAGTGCGGGAGCCATAGCCTCCATCCCTGCATTCAGCCGCTCCATCGGTAGCTGCATGCCGATGACGCCGGTGGATGCCACCAGTACCCGGCTCGCCGGTATCTGCAAAAGTGCTTCCACCTTCTCTGCAGTCTCGCTGCAATACTTCATTCCCTCCGCCCCGGTACAGGCGTTGGCGATTCCTGCATTGACTACGATGGCCTGGGCGCAGGTTTCTTCCTCCACCACCTTCCGGTCCCACTGCACCGGGGCTGCCTTCACCACATTGCTGGTAAAGGTTCCCGCTGACACGGCAGGGACCTCGCTTACGATCATTGCCATGTCCTTACGATTCTGATATTTGATCCCGGCAGCCGTTGATGCCGCCTTATAGCCCTTTGCGGCAGTGACGCCGCCCTTGATGATTTCCATATGTATTCTCTTCCTCTCTCTTCCTCTTCTTCGTCCGGGAAACATTTTTCATCCCGCTGTGAGCTTCATTTCCATAAGGGTGCTTCTTCACTTACTGAAATGTTGTGATATTTTCCTCATTCAGTACAAGATCATAATAATTCAGATCCCTGCGAAATGTCCAGCCCATACTCTGCCAGAAGCGATTTCCAATCCCGTGCTTGCGTTATTCCTCCTTCACGCACACATGGTAGAAGCAGCCTGTGCAGCCATCATGACCGCACAGGATAGCCCCGACGATCTCGCCCTGATTCTCCGCCATCTGAATTTTCTCTCTGTTCTCCATTGCTTCCTCTTTCCTGCTATCTACACACATCCATGCTGTCCGTATGCTTACCATTCCCGGTATCTACAGTTTTCTCCTACGGGAACATCGGGACAAGGTCAAGCCCCATGTCCTCCGGCAGACCGAACATCAGATTCATATTCTGAACTGCCTGGCCTGCTGCTCCCTTCACCAGATTGTCCATGGCTCCCATCATGACAGCACGCCCGGTACGCGCATCGTAGACCACATTCACATCCACGTAATTGCTGCCTTCCACCCATTTCGTCTGTGGGCAGACGCCCGGATCCAGAAAACGGATGAATTTCTCATTCTGATAAGCCTCCTCATAAGCCTGACGAAGCTGCTCCCCGGTAACGCCTTCCTTCACATTGGCATAAGCTGTGATCAGGATGCCGCGGTTCATGGGAACCAGATGTGGGGTGAAGTTCAACGTGACCTTCTCTCCCGCAGCCAACCCCAACTGTTCCTCGATCTCCGGCGTATGACGGTGGCTTGCCACGCCGTAGGCCTTGATGTTCTCATTGACCTCACAGTAGAGATTGTCCACCTTGGCACCCCGCCCGGCCCCGGAGGTCCCCGATTTAGCATCAATGATCAGCGTCTTTGTATCGATGTACCCTTTTTTTACCAATGGATAGATGCTGAAAAAAGAACAGGTTGGATAGCAGCCCGGATTCGCCACCAGTCTGGCCTTCCCTATATCCTCCCGGTTGATCTCGCACAGGCCATACACCGCTTCCTTAATAAATTGCGGACTCTTATGCTTTATGTTATACCACTTTTCATAGACGGATACGTCCTTGATACGATAATCCGCGCTGAGATCCACGACCTTGGCCCGGCTTAAAATGTCCTCGGTCAGCACCCCTGCCAGATACCCCTGGGGCGTGGCAGTGAAGATCACATCCACCTGATCCGCCAACGCTTCTATATTATCATCCAGGCAGGCGTCCTCCACCAGCTGAAACATGTTCTGATATACAGAAGCATATTTCTGATCGATATAGCTTCTGGAGCCGTACCACTTGATCTCGACCTCCTTATGGCCCAATAAAATGCGGACCAGCTCGCCGCCTGCATATCCGGTGGCTCCGATGATTCCTGCTCTTATCATAATATCACTCTCTTTTCTTCCTGCATATTTTTGGTTCTTCTTGTTCATGTGCATAATTATACATTCGCTTCTCTATTTATGCAAGTTTTTTTTTATAATTTGTAACAGTTCAGCCATCGCGTATATTACGGGCAAATCATGCTCGCATGAATGAGCACGCAATATACGTGATGAGGTGAGCGCCATTTTATGAGCAAAAGAAACTGCGAAGCAGTGGAAAGCGAATGGCGTGGGCTGAACTGTTACATATTTATATATATGCAAAGCCAACGCCCATATCGTTGATTTGCACATAAAGTTGTATTTTTATAATTTAATAATGTATATTTTTACACTTGTTTTTTCTTTCCGTATGCTGTATAGTATTCATAACAAAACGAACGGAGGAATGATCCATGAAGGAAAAAGTAATACTTGCATATTCCGGCGGGCTTGATACTACCGCCATTATCCCCTGGCAGAAGGAGACATTTGATTATGAAGTAATCTGCTGCTGTATCGACTGCGGACAGGGCGAAGAACTGGATGGACTGGAAGCACGTGCGAAGCTGTCCGGCGCCAGCAAATTGTATATTGAAGATGTGACGGACGATTTCTGCGACAATTATATCGTCCCCTGTGTTCAGGCAAACGCCGTCTATGAAAACAAATATCTTCTCGGCACTTCCATGGCCCGCCCGGTCATTGCCAAGAAGCTGGTTGAGATTGCCCGTAAGGAAGGCGCCAGTGCCATCTGTCACGGTGCCACCGGCAAAGGAAACGACCAGATCCGCTTTGAGCTTGGTATTAAGGCTCTGGCTCCGGATCTTAAGATCATCGCTCCCTGGCGTATGACAGACGTCTGGACCATGCAGTCCCGTGAAGATGAAATTGCCTATTGTAAGCAGCACGGCATTGATCTGCCCTTCTCTGCAGATTCCAGCTACAGCCGTGACCGTAACCTGTGGCACATCAGCCACGAGGGTCTGGAGCTGGAGGACCCGGCCAATGAGCCCAACTATGACCATCTGCTGGTACTGGGTGTTACACCGGAAAAAGCTCCGGACGAAGCCGAATACGTTACCATGACCTTTGAGGCCGGTATACCAAAATCCGTAAACGGCAAGGAAATGAAGGTTTCCGATATTATACGCACGCTCAATGCGCTGGGCGGAAAGCACGGCATCGGCATTGTGGATATCGTGGAGAACCGTGTGGTCGGCATGAAGTCCAGGGGTGTCTATGAGACTCCCGGCGGAACGATCCTGATGGAGGCACATCAGCAGTTGGAAGAGCTGGTACTCGACCGTGCCACCATGGAGGTAAAGAAGGACATGGGCAACAAGCTGGCTCAGATCGTATATGAAGGCAAGTGGTTCACACCGCTGTGCGATGCTGTCTGCGCCTTTGTGAAATCCACCCAGCAATACGTAACAGGCGAGGTGAAGTTCAAGCTGTACAAGGGCAATATCATCAAGGCCGGAACCACTTCCCCCTACTCTCTCTACAGTGAATCTCTGGCAAGCTTCACCACCGGTGAACTGTATGACCATCACGATGCCAGCGGCTTCATCACGCTGTTTGGATTACCGCTGAAGGTGCGGGCTATGAAGATGGCTGAGGTAGAGAAAAATTCGAAATAGAAAAAATTAAAAGAATGTGAGGGCTTGTACCTGCCGAAAATATGTGCCGCCAGGCGCACCCCCACCGCAAACCGCCGCCCCATTTCTGATTGTGAAATGGAGCGGCGGTTTCTGTTTCGAATATCACACTTTCCTGCTTTAAATCAGCCGATCAATACCTTTTTGCCCTCAAATGCAAACCCGTAGCTTCGTATATGTTCTTCCGGTATTCCCTTGGCAAGCAAGGCTGCCGCATACTGCTTTTCTTTTATCTGAGTCAAGGCAGCCTCCACCGTATCCTTTAATGTTTCCTCATCTTCGGCATCATGCACCTTGAATTCCAGAATAATCGCATCGTCTGTCTCCGGCCTTCTTGGCTCAAGCACCACATCATATCTGCCAAAGCCGCTTTCCCGATTGGATGTTATGATATATCTGTTCTGCAGCTCTACCATAAGTCCAAGGACAAAGCCATGGTAAAAGCAGGCACTTGGGTTTGGTTCTGTCAAACCCTTAGTGATCGCTTTCACAGAGTGCAAGCGCTCCGGCTCTTCTTCTGAAGGATGTCTGCCTGTATCAAAATAGCTGAATATCTCCAGTGCCACACGATTCATATATACATTCATCGCTTTTTTATCGCCCAGAAGCAGCGCTTTGATAAAATCATTGTAAGCTTCTTCCACAGGTGCAAACCAATCCCGCACCATATTTCGAAACATCATTCTTACTTCCTGATTGGTAAGCGACAGTGTATACTTCGGATTCCTTCCCTCGGCCGCTGCCCCCCGAACATCCTCATGAGAAAGCACTTTCAGATATCCGCTTGCCAGAAGCAGACTCCATATCGCCGCCTCATTTCCTTTCAGTTGATTATAAACGATCTGTTCATCGATTGGCGAGCAGATTGTCCCCTCCGTCAACAATGTTTCAAACTTTTCCTTAATGCTACGGTTTCCCTCTCGGAGAAGCTTTCCTACAAGACTGTTTGAGCTGGTATTCGCCCAGTATGTGCCTAGCTTTCCCTTATCCAGATAATTAATGATCGACCATGGATTATAGATATCTCTGTGCTCTCCAAAGATAAAACCGTCATACCAATACTTCACATCCTCTTTGTCCTTTGAAAGGTTGCATTCATCCATAGCCGCAAACACTTCATCCTCCGTAAAACCAAAAGATGTCGCATATTTATCTGACGTAGTAGTCACCACTACCAGATTATTCAAATCTGAGAAAATGGACTCCTTGCTGACCCTGGTAATCCCGGTCATGACAGCTCTCTCCAGCCAAGGATTCGTCTTGAACGTGGAATTGAAAAGACTTCTGGTGAAAGCCACCAGTTCCTCCCAGAATCCATTCACGAAAGCTTCCTGCATCGGCGTGTCATACTCGTCCAGCAGGACAATTACTTTTTTCCCATAATGGCGGTATAGAAAATCGGAAAGCTTGTAAAGAGCAACGGGTGCATCCTCCTCCCCCATAGCAGAAGCCATATGTTCAAAATACGCTTTTTCTGCATCCGATAAAAGTTCGCTCTTTCGCAAAAAAGCATTTTTCTCGTACAACTGCATCAAAAACTGGCACATACGGTAAACAGTCATTCTATAACTAGTTTCTTTGACATTGGCAAAGGACAGACTGATAACCGGATATGTTCCCTGCAGCTTGCGATACTTCTCTTCTTTCCAGATATCCAATCCTTCAAACAGATCACCACGCCCGGCATAATCCATCGAGAAGAACTGCTCCAGCATGCTCATATTCAACGTCTTACCAAAACGCCGTGGACGGGCAATCAAGGTCACTGCGTCCATGCTTTCCCACCATTCTTTGATAAAGGCCGTTTTATCCACATAAAAACAATCATTCTCAATAATCTGGTCAAAATTTTGTATTCCGATTGCTACGTTTCTTCCCATTAAAGCATACCTCCTACTACACGGAACCCACATCATGATTTTCTAAATCACTAAAAAATCCATTACACCAACGACTTTTCTTTAGTATAACGGATTTTTCATAAAAACACAATAAAACATTGAAATTTAACCAGCTTTTCCGGACATCTGCAGGAAAGCTGTGCTTTGCCCGCACTCCTTCACAAAGAAACCAACTCTCCCAACAGCCGCACGCCTTCCCGGATCTCATCCTCCGTCATCTTCGCATACCCCAACAGCAACACGGGGCCGTCCGTCTGCACGCGGTCACCTGCCCCCATTGGCTCCTGCCGGATCGAATACTCCCCCGTCTCCACAGGCTCCTGCCGGATCGAATACTCCCCCGTCTCCACAGGCTCCTTCCGGATCGAATATTCCCCAAGCCCGTACACCCGGATTCCGGCAGCCTTTGCCTCCCGGATCAGTTGCTCTTCCGGCTTCGGCGACACCAGTTCCACCAGTACATGAAGTCCTGCATTCTCTCCCCAGATACGCTTCACCCACTTCATCCCCTTCAGCTCGCCCAGCAAGGTGTCATGCCTGGTTCGATAGATCCCGCGCATTTTGTTGAGATGACGTTCAAAGTAGCCATCCTTCATGAAATGAAACAGGATCTGCTGCTGGGTTCTGGACACGGTGGAGGAATAGGAACCGCAGCGCTCCCGGTAACGCCGGATAAGTCCCGGCGGAAGCACCATATAGCTGACACGGATAGCAGGTGCAATGCTCTTGGAAAAGGTTCCAAGATAGATCACCCGCCCGTAAGGGTCGCTCCCCTGCAAGGATGGGATCGGCTTTCCTTTGTAGCGAAATTCACTGTCGTAATCATCCTCAATAATATAGCGGCCCTCCGCCTCGCCCGCCCACTGAAGCAGCTCCATCCGCCGCTTCATAGGCATCACATTTCCCAATGGGAACTGGTGGGAAGGCATGATATAAGCAAGCTGCGCCCCGCTTGCCCCAAGTCCTGCCAGTGTCATTCCACTCTCATCCATGGGAATAGGTGATACCTCCCACCCAAGATTCTGAAAGATCTGGTACGCCTGAAGGTAAGTGGGACTCTCCATGGCAACGCGGCAGTCTCCCCCAAGCATCTGATAGAGCAGCATCAGCAGGTACTCGTTCCCGGCTCCTACCACGATCTGGTGAAGCTCACAGTCCACACCTCTGGAACGATGAAGGTAATCGCTGATGGCCTGCCTGAGATTCTCCTCGCCCTCCGGGGAACCGGACAGAAACAAGTCCTCCATATCCTCCTGGAGCATGGCTTTTATCGCCTTCCGCCATGCATTCATGGAAAAATCAGACCATTCCGTAGCATAGGGGGAGAAATCATAACGATAATGAGGTTCCCGGCACATCTGCGCATACTGCTTCCCACTGTCTCCGGCACTACGTCCACCAACATTTGCTCCTGCGCCGTCTGTCAGGCTGCCGACCCGCTCCGGCTTCTTCCCATGGAATTCAAAAAGAGATGACCGGATATCACACACATAATACCCGCTTCCCGCAACCGTCTCCACATATCCTTCGCTCACCAGTTGATCGTAAGCCAGGTTCACGGTGCTGCGGCTGACCGAAAGATTTCTTGCCAGCATACGGGAAGACGGTAATTTCTCCCCATGGGAAATCTTACCGTCCACAATCTCGTTCCTGATATATTCATATATTTGCTCATACAACGGCCGCCCGTCATCCGCCTGAAGCGGAATTGCCAATTCCTTCATTCTGCCAATCTCCCTGTCCTCATGTCCCGGCTATGGCGCTTCATTTCCTTATCGGAAATCTCCTATCCCTGTGTCGGCAGCTTATAAGAGCTCTTCAGCGACACGATCCGGTTAAATACCAGCGCATCCGGCGCCGAATCCCTGGAATCCACACAGAAGAAGCCCTGGCGCACAAACTGGAAGCTGTCATAAGGCTTCGCCTCTGTCAGTGCCGGCTCGATATAACAATTCGTCAGCACCGTCTTGGAATTGGGATTCAGATTCAGGCTTCCGTCTTCATTATAGACACCCTTCTCCTCATCCACGATATTCTCATACAGACGTACCTCCGCCTTAACCGCATAGGGCGCCGGAACCCAGTGAATGGTTCCCTTCACCTTCCGCTCCGTGAATCCACTGCCAGCCTTGGTCTGCGGATCATAGGTGCAGTGAACCTCTGTCACTCTGCCGTTTTCGTCCTTCACAAAGCTTTCGCATTTTACAAAATAAGCATGCATGAGGCGCACCTCATTCCCCGGAAACAGCCGGAAATACTTCCTGGGCGGCTCCTCCATGAAGTCCTCACGCTCGATATAGAGTTCTCTGCAAAACGGAATCTTCCGGGTGCCAAGTTCGGGATTCTCCAGATTATTATCGGCGTCCAGATATTCCACCTGTCCCTCCGGATAATTATCAATGACTAATTTGATGGGATCTAATACCGCCATCATACGGGGCTTTCCGAGCTTTAAATCCTCCCGGATACAATATTCCAGCATGGCGTAATCCACAGAGCTCTGGCTCTTGCTGACACCGCAGAGCTCCACAAACCGCTTGATGGATTCCGGGGTAAAGCCTCTCCTCCTAAGAGCCGCAATGGATACCAGCCGTGGATCATCCCAACCGTCCACAATCTTCTCTTCCACCAGCTTCTTGATATAACGCTTACCGGTAACCACATTCGTCAGATACATCTTGGCAAACTCGATCTGCTTGGGTGTATCCTCCGCGCTCTTCTTATAACCCGCCTCGATCAGTACCCAGTCATATAAGGGTCTGTGATCCTCGAACTCCAGCGTACAGATGGAGTGGGTCACATGTTCAATCGCATCCTCGATGGGATGAGCGAAGTCATACATGGGATAGATGCACCACTTGTCCCCTGTATTGTGGTGGGTCATATGAGCCACCCGGTAGATCACCGGATCCCGCATATTGATGTTGGGAGAGGCCATATCGATCTTGGCCCGCAGCACTTTCTCGCCGTCCTTGTACATGCCGTTCTTCATATTCTCAAACAGCGCAAGATTCTCCTCCACACTGCGGTTACGGTAGGGGCTCTCCTTCCCCGGCTCCGTCAGTGTCCCGCGGTATTCACGGATCTCCTCTGCAGACAGATCGCAGACAAAGGCCTTGCCCTTCTTGATCAGCTTTACCGCCGCCTCGTACATCTGCTCAAAATAATCGGAAGCAAAGAACAGACGATCCTCCCAGTCTGCTCCCAGCCACTTGATATCCTCCTTGATGGACTCCACGAATTCCACCTTCTCCTTGGTGGGGTTCGTATCGTCAAAACGCATATTAAACTGGCCGCCGTATTCCTGGGCCAGGCCGTAATTCAACAGTATAGACTTGGCATGTCCGATATGCAGATACCCGTTGGGTTCCGGCGGGAAACGTGTCCGCACGGTCTCACAATGTCCCTCCGCTAAGTCCTTCTCAATGATCTGCTCGATAAAATTCTTGGAAACTACTTCGTTTTCCATGGTTACTCCTCCTAGATTCACTTCTTCCTATGATTATAATTTCTTAACCAGGATTTGTCAATGAAAACGATTCTTCTGATTTTATCCCAATACCCAAAAAAAGCCCTTGTGAATAGCAGGAATATGACTTTATAACCCTTGGCACTTTCTGATTTACTTTTATACAAATCTATGATAAAACTATACTATATGAAAAAAATGACATATTTCGGAGGACATTTCATGAAAAAAGTACATTTGGTTTGCAACGCACACATCGATCCCATCTGGCAGTGGGATTGGCAGGAGGGTGTCAGCGCAGTGCTCTCAACATTTCGCTCTGCCGTAAACCTTGCGGAGAAATACGATTACATTTTCTGCCACAATGAAGTAACCGTATACAAATATGTAGAGGAATATGCACCTGATCTGTTTGAGAAGATCAAGGCACTTGTAAAGGAAGGAAAGTGGCACATTACCGGCGGCTGGTATCTGCAGCCCGATGACAACATGCCTATGGGTGAAAGCTTTGTAAGGCAGATTCAGATGGGCTTTGATTACTTCCGGGAGAAATTCGGTGTGACTCCTACCACTGCTTTCAATGTAGATGCTTTCGGCCACACACGAGGCCTTGTGCAGATTCTTAAGAAATGCGGGCAGGACAGCCTGATCGTCTGCCGCCCTCACACGGACGAAATGGAATTGGACGAGAACATTTTCCTATGGAAGGGCTTCGATGACAGCACCATCAAGGTCTACCGCTCCCCGGACGGATATAATTCCCCATTGGGAGCCACTGCCGAGGCCATCAAGAACCGGCTGCCATACAGGGACAAGGAGGATGTCACCTGCGTCATGTGGGGAGTAGGAAATCACGGCGGCGGACCGTCCGATAAGGATCTTGCAGACATCCGGGAGCTTATTGAGACTGAGAAGGGCAACTATGAGATCATCCATTCCACACCGGAGGATTTCTTCGCCGAGCTTGATCCTACATACACCGTAGACCGGTCTCTCCTCATCTCCATGCCGGGTTGCTATACCTCTTCCATCTGCGTAAAGCAGAAGCACCTGGACCTGGAGAATGAGCTGTACCTCGCCGAGATCATGGCATCTGTCGCAAGCGCCAAGGGACTTATGGAATACCCGCAGAAGGAACTGTACTCCTGCTTCGAAGATCTTCTGAATGCCGAATTCCATGATGTTCTTCCGGGAAGCAGCATCAAAGCCGGCGAGGACAACGGCCTGATGCTCTTAAACCACGGCTTACTGGATGCCACAAGGATCAAGACAAAGGCATTTTTTGCGCTGTGTCAGGAACAGCCGATTGCCGCAGAAGGAGAATTCCCGATCGTGGTATTCAATCCGCATCCATATGCGCTCACGGAAAATGTAGAGTGCGAATTCATGCTGGCTGACCAGAACTGGTCTGACACGCAGATATCACATATTATCGTGAAGGATGGCGATACCCCGGTAAAATACCAGGTGATCAAGGAGGAAAGCAACCTGAACCTTGACTGGCGCAAACGGATCATCTTCGAGGCGCAGCTTAACCCGATGAGCCTAAAAAGATACAGTGTCTATGTTGAGAAAAAGCCTTTGGATAAGCCGAAATTTACGGATTCGTTCATCTATGACAACGGCCATAAATATGTGGAGATCGATAAGCATACCGGGCTATTGAAGAGCTATCGCATCGACGGAACAGAATATGTGAAAGACGGATTTTCCCTCACCATGTTTGACGATAACGCAGATCCCTGGGCCATGGTTAAGGAACAGCAGAAACGCCTTGGCACAAACGGCCAGCCCTTCTCCTTCTCCCACAAACCGGAGGGCGTATTTTCCGGTATGAAAGGCATTCAGATCATCGAAGACGGCGACATTTACGTTGGCGTAGAGGCCTTTTTTGAGAAAGAAAACAGCAAGGCCCGCGTAGAATACCGCATTTACAAGAACAATGACGATGTGGATGTTAACATTACACTCTTCTTCAACGATATCAACAAAATGGTAAAGGTCGGTATCCCGGTGCCAAACGCCGGAAAGGTGATGGGACAGACTGCTTTCGGAACAGAAGAACTGTTCCATGACGGCAGAGAATTTATTTCTCATCGCTTCACAGCCGTGCAGTCGAACGACAAATACCTCACCGTATTTGATAAGAGCCGCTATGGCGGACATTTCGAGAACGGCTGCCTGTATCTGTCCCTGGTGCGCGGAACCACCTACTGCGCGCATCCGATCTTAGACCGGAAGCTGATACCGGATGATCGCTTCACGAGGAAGATGGATCAGGCGGAGCACAATTATTCCTTCCGCCTGTCCCTGTGTGACGAGGCTGACTTAGACCGAAAGGCGCTTGAATTTAACCGCAAGCCATATGCGGTAAATGTATTCCCGCTGGGTGAAAACGTTACGGATAACGGATTTGAGCTGAACGTTTCAAATAAGAACATTACACTTGTCACAATGAAGAAATCAGACAAGAAAAACGGTTATATTTTAAGACTCATCAATAACAGTTCCGTGGGACAGACAACCACCCTCACCGTAGGCAATGCAGAATGCTCTGCCCTCTTTGGCAAATATGAGGTTAAAACCTTCTTCTATGACGGGACATTGTGTGAGCTTGAAATGATGGAGATTTAGATTGACGAAAGGGGCTGTCACGCTAATTGTTCGTTCGACAGCCCCCTTTTTTTCGTTTTTAATCTACTTATCCCGGCTTAACTTCATGCAGACAATATAGGTATTCCCCTTAAAATCATAGGGATCCGCCCCATAACCGCTGGCGCAGAAAAGATGCGTCGGCCTTCCTTCTTCATCAAATAGAACCGACGGACGCTCCAGATTCCCCTGTATCGTCTCTCTGCCATCCGCCCACTTAATCTTCCTGGAATACACCTTTGGATGCGGCGCAATCTCAAAGTCGATACAGTCATCGCTCTCCGCATAAAATCCGCTTCCCCACTCCCCGGTAATACCGGAAGAGCCGTTCTTGCAGTCATCCTTTGTGATCAGGCAGAACTTCTTCCGCCTCTCATCGTACCACAGGAATGGATCCTCAATATGAAAATCCTCGTTATCGAAGTTCAGGATTGGCTGGTCGGACAGCCGCTCAAACCTTCCATCCGGTCGGTCAGCCACTGCAATTCCCAACTGCAGGGGTTTGCCAATCGCCTGACGGGACTTGTAGATCATATAAGTTTTTCCATTCGGAAGAATCGCCACCGAAGGATTGGTCGTGATCGTGCAGTCCCAGTAGCTACAGTCTCTCGGCTCAAGAAGCGGTGTATCACGTCTTACAAATTCTCCGTTGATATCATCTGCCACGGCAATTCCGATCCGCTTCCGGTTCCAGGTCTCCAGTGCATACGCCTCTGGAATCTCATCCCCGATCCCTGGAATATTTCCGCCATAAGTCGTTCCCATGTAATAGAGATAGAATTTCCCGTCATATTCCTTGATGCTGGTATTGTGTGTGTTCATTCCGTCAAAATACTGCCGACCGCGGCGGGGAAGCACCACGTTCTGAAATTGGTACGGTCCCTCCGGCGTATCGGATACACAGTGAACGATCTCACTGTTAAAGCACCAGTTCCACCCGAATCCCAGCCGTCTATCCCACCTGGAGGAAAACATATGGTACTTTCCGCCGGACTTGATCACGGAACAGTCCCACACATAATAATCTTCCATCTCCATTGCCTTGACAGCATTTTCTACATGATATCCGAAATCCTCTGCATGTGTCATACAGAAACCTCCTAATATTCATTTTTTATTTTCTAATCCATGCTACTTATTTTGCAGGTTTTCTCGAAATATGTCAAGGAGAAGCTTTTTAAAAAATGCAGGTTAGATTAAAAACGAAAAAAGTGTTGATAAAAACAAAAAAGGTGGGTATAATAGAAACAAATAAAGATTAAAAACGGAAAAATCGTAAATAATCCGGAGGCGTAATATGAAGATTCTTAGAATTACAGCGCAGGGCTTACCGTTGTTCAAAGAAGAATTAGATATATCTTTCTTTGCGAAGCAGCGAGTTGCAGATGATGACAAAGATTTATTGCATCCACTTTTTTCAAATGTATACGTAAATTGTTCCAATGCGTTTATTGGGATTAATGCGTCAGGCAAAACCTCCGTACTGAAGGTTATTTTGTTGGCATTGAATTTATTGAATAATCAGCCAATTAACCACATTGAAACAAAGGATATTCTGGGAGATACAGACAATGCAGTTATCAATACTTATTTTCATTCAGAAACGAAGGAAATCTGTAGGCTGGAAACCGTCATTATATCAGAAAAGTCAAAAACAGATTCGACCTACTATAAAATAGTGAAGGAAATCTTGTGGGCAAAGCCACAGGATTCAGTGGTTGCAAGAAAGAATTTGACAGACTTTTCTGCTTATGAACCGATTGCAATTCGTAAGGAGGAAGAGTATTTATCAGATGATGTAAGTATTATTATTGCTTATAATAAGAAAAAGAAAGAGCAAATGAACATTGTCAGTCTCTTATCTTTTACCAATATCAACGTTTTGCCATTTTCGGATGAAATACCGATAGAAGTTATTTCCTTCTTAGATTCTAC
>CAKSAI010000011.1 GCA_934434905.1 uncultured Lachnospiraceae bacterium
ATTTTGGCCCATACCCCAAGGGATTGATGTATGGTCTCCAATGCATCGAGAGCTGGCTTTACGATGACAATGCGCCCTTCAATCACCTGGAGGCATTGGATGTCATCGACTGGCTGAAGGAACAGGTGGAGACAGATTATTTTGAAAAGCTGATTGAAACATATCTTATTAAGAACCCGCATCGGTCTACGGTCATGATCCTGCCGGAGCGCGGGCTGAATGCGAAGAAGGATAAGGAGCTGGAGGAGAAGCTTCGCGCATACAAGGAATCTCTGACACCGTCCGAGATCGCAAAGCTTGTTGCAGATACCAGGGAACTTGAGGAATATCAGGAGACGCCTTCCACTCAGGAGGAGCTTCTTACCATTCCCATGCTGACACGGGAGGATATGAAGCGTGAGGCGGAGCCGCTTTCCACCCAGGAACGGAGCGCAGAGGAGACGAAGATTCTTTTTCACGATGTGGAGACCAACGGCATCGCTTATCTGAACCTGCTGTTCGATACCTCCGCTGTGGCGGTCAGCGATATTCCCTATGTGGGAATCCTGACAGCAGTGCTGGGGTTCGTGGATACAGAGTGTTACCGCTATGGAGAACTGGCGGATGAGATCAATCTTCACACAGGCGGAATCTACAGCGCGATCGGCGTTTACAGCCATGTGAAGGAGGAACGTCTTGAGACGAAGTATGAGGTGCGGGCCAAGATCCTCTATGATAAGCTTCCCAAGGGCATGGAACTCATCGGTGAGATCCTTCGGGAGACAAAGTTCTCGGATTCCCGCAGGATCTATGAGATCCTGGCACAACTGAAATCCAGGCTGCAGATGAACTTAGGCGCTTCCGGTCACTCCATTTCCGCCACCAGAGCGATGTCCTATTTCTCACAGGCGGCGAAATACAATGACATGACCACCGGCATAGATTTCTACCGGACGGTGAGCCGACTTGAAGAGAACTACGACCGGGAAAAGGACGCTTTGGCAGCGAAGCTTCAGGAATTGACGGAGCTGATCTTCCGCCCGGAGAACCTGACGGTCAGCCTGGGCTGCCGTTCGGAAGGCTATGAGCGCCTGCTGCGGACATTGCCGGGGCTTAAGGCATTGCTGTGGGATACGGCGGTTACGCGTCATGAGGATGTGCTGACGTGTGCCGTAGCCAATGAGGGCTTCTATGATGCATCCCAGGTGCAGTACGTGTCTCGTGCAGGAAACTTCAAGAATGCAGGCTTTGCATATACCGGAGCGCTTCGGATCCTGAAGGTGATCCTAAGCTATGAATATCTGTGGGTGAACATCCGCATGAAGGGCGGCGCTTACGGCTGCATGAGCGGATTTAACCGACGGGGAGACGGCTACTTCTCCTCCTACCGCGATCCCAATCTGGAGAAGACCAACGAGACCTATGAGGGAACGCCTGCTTACCTTCGGAGCTTTGACATAGACGAGCGGGATATGACAAAATATATCATCGGAACCTTCAGCGACATGGATACGCCGCTGACACCGTCCACGCGTGTGCAGCGGTCACTGAGCGCTTACCTCACCGGAGTCACCCTGGAGGATCTTCAGAAGGAACGGGATGAGGTGCTTGCCGCCACCCAGGAGGATATTCGGGCGCTGGCGAATCTGGTGGAGGCTGTGCTTTCAAAGAATGCCATCTGCGTCATCGGAAACGAGGAGAAGCTGCGGGAGCAGGCCGGAATGTTTAAAGAACTGAAAAGTTTACTATGAAAGCCCAGTCTCAATGCTTATGCATGAGCCATGCTTGCATGGGTGAATGCATGAGCATTAGAGACGCTAACCTGTATGAGCAAGTAGCGCAATAGCGCGGATTGCGAATGCAGGTAGGATTGTGGGAGCACGAAGTGCGGAGCAATCCGTAGGCTTTCATTCATACTGAACAGGGAGAATAGCATGAATCAGAATTTAAAATCAGGATTTGTAACGATCATAGGTCGTCCCAACGTGGGAAAGTCCACGCTGATGAACCGCCTGATCGGCCAGAAGATCGCCATCACATCGAAGAAGCCACAGACGACCAGAAACCGGATCCAGACGGTATATACCGATGAGGAGAAGGGGCAGATCGTGTTTGTGGACACGCCGGGGATCCATAAGGCCAAGAATAAGCTGGGCGAGTTTATGGTGGGTGTGGCGGAGCGTTCCCTAAACGAAGTGGACGCGGTTTTGTGGCTGGTGGAGCCCACCACCTTCATCGGGGCAGGAGAGCAGCATATCATCGAGAAGCTGAAGAAGGCCAATACACCGGTGATCCTGGTGATCAACAAGGTGGATACGGTGAAGCCGGAGGAAGTGCTTGCCGCTATTGACACCTACCGGAAGGTCTTTGACTTTGCGGAAGTGGTGCCGCTGTCCGCGCTGCGCGGGGAGAATACGGAGATCCTGTGTGATCTTATTTTCAAATACCTACCCTATGGCCCGATGTTTTACGATGAGGACACAGTGACGGATCAGCCGGAGCGGCAGATTGTCGCGGAGATCATCCGGGAGAAGGCTTTGCATGCCCTGGATGAAGAGATTCCTCATGGCATTGCGGTGACCATCGAACGGATGAAGGAGCGGAAGGGCCAGCATATCATGGATATCGAGGCCACCATCATCTGTGAGCGGGATTCCCACAAGGGAATCATCATCGGGAAGAACGGCAGCATGCTGAAGAAGATTGGCAGCAACGCACGTTTCGAGATTGAACGGCTCCTGGAGTGTCAGGTGAATTTAAAGCTCTGGGTCAAGGTGAAGAAGGACTGGCGTGACAGCGATTTTATGATTAAAAATTTCGGCTATAAGGACGAGGATCAGTAAGGACTTGCCATTTTTTATCTGGTATATCCCATGCGGTACGGGAAAAACTATGACTATCATACGTGACGAAGAAGCAAGGGGGTATTTCCATGATAGAGCAGGAATGGATGCAGTTTGAAAGTACGGGCCATGTGGCCGATTACCTGGCTTACAGCAGGAGCCAGGGAACGGGATATGAACATGCGCATGCAGATTGCGATGTAAGGGAGAGAGAAGCGAGGGATGGGGCAGACCATTGTGCTTACCGGTATGGTGTTGGCGGCGATACCCATAGGTGAATATGACAAGAGAATCACACTTCTCACGAAGGAGCGCGGGAAGATCACGGCCTTTGCCAAGGGTGCAAGGCGGCAGGGAAGTACGCTTACGGCTGCCGCCAATCCCTTTGCCTTCGGCCAGTTTGAGGTATATGAAGGCAGAACCTCCTATACCGTTGTGCGCGCTTCCATCTCCAATTATTTCCGTGAGCTGGTGGCGGATTTTGAGAGTGTATACTATGGATTCTATTTTCTGGAAATCGCCGATTATTATACCAGGGAAAATGCGGATGAACTACATATGTTGAAGCTCTTGTACCAGTCCATGCGGGCACTGGAGAAAAAGACGCTTCCCAATCGGCTGGTGCGCTGCATCTATGAGCTGAAGGCCATGGTGATCAACGGAGAGTACCCCAATGTATTCTCCTGCATGGACTGTAAGCGCGAAGACAGGCTGGCTTTTTTTGATGTGGAGAAGGGTGGAGTGCTCTGCGAGACCTGCGGGCGAACCGGAGCGATCCCGGTGGATGCTTCGACACTCTACGCACTGCAGTATATCGTTACCTCCTCCATTGAGAAGCTATATACATTTACGGTGTCGGAGGAGGTATTAACGACACTGGAACGTGTCATGGAAGCGTACATGAAGCGCTACATCGACCGAAGATTCAAGTCACTTGAGGTGCTTAAGGAGAATCTGGGGTTTGCAGGAAAATTGTAAAGAATTCATAACAGATATTTGAAAAGAAAAAAGAACATAAGTATAAGCTCTTCCCGCTTCTTGGCGGGGAGATTTTTTTTCTTAAAAATTCCTATTCTAAAAAATACAAGAAACTGGCTAAAAAATATAAAGAACTGGTTGACACCCCTCGGATTTGTTGCGGAAACGAGAAGTTCTGTGATAAGATAATGGCGAAAACAGAGTAAAAAATCAAAAAGGAAAAGAGGGATGAATCATGAAGATCGGTAAACGGTTTTTGGCGCTTGGACTTGCTGCGGCCATCGGTATTCTCTCCGGCAACTGGGAGGCTCTGGCGGAAAATGATTTGCCGGAATACGATCACGCATGGTGCTTTGGCGAGAGCGACAAAAGCAGACCGGAGGGGGCGTCCGTAGGCGAAGAGAAGGTCTTTACCTATGAATATGGGGTAAACGGAAGCTTTTCGCCGCTGACAGCCTACCGCATCGACTGGTCCGCATGGACGCTGAATCAAAATGCACCGTCCGTGGGCGCATGGTTTATGGGCGCAGGCAGTGAGGCAGAAAGTGCCGTAGTATTTACTGCACCCAGGGCGATGAACGTGGAGCTTTCCAGCACGCTGCCGATAGCTCTTGACAGCCAGTACGCCGACCTTTGCGACGGCGTGGGGCTGATGGTGCTTATACAGAATGACTATGGTTTTGCGCCGCTGTGGCCCAAGGCAGGCTCCTTTACCTGGTATGATGTGAAATCCCAGGGAACGGCAGCGCTCTCCGGCGTAAGAACCAGACTTAGGACAGGCGATCGGCTGCTGTTTGTGGTTCATTCTCTGGGAGCCACCGCCGACGGGGATACCATCCAGATTACCCCTAAGGTAGCGGAGATCGCAGAGAAAGCGGAATATCCCAAGGGCTTTTCGGGATGGGTCAGCGACCGGGAACCATCGTCTGAGACGGGGCAGAAGCCGTCAACCGGGGCTGGGGATTCCACTGCGCCCGGGGAAGTGTCCTATGTTTCCAGTTGGTATCTGGGAGAAGGGGGCTATAACAGCAATACGAAGGATAATGATTATCCGTTCTCCTATCGCTATGGCTTTGGGGGCGTTTACGACAATTATCTCCCCTTAAAAGAGAGCTATGACTGGGGAAATGTGTGGCGTATCCCGGATGTCTGGGCTCCCTGGATCGCCGGGTATTTCCTGTCGGTTGCCAAGGGCGTGGACGGCGCGGTGGCCTTTACGGCTCCGGAGACAGGAACGTATGAATTTTCCAGCACCCTTGGAAAAAGCATACAGCTCGATACCAGCGGCGGCAACGACAGCGATGGGGCGCAGTTTCTGGTGGTTTCCCAGAATGCGGAGGGCAATTATTATCCGCTGTATCCTTCTCTTGGAAAATGGGAGTGGCTGACGCTTAGAAAGGATCAGAAGTATCCCTTTGAACCGGTGACTGTCAGCCTGAAAGCGGGAGAACGGCTTCTGTTTATTGCCCACAGTACCGGCAGCGACGTGAACGATACCATAGGCTTCGACGCCAAGGTGGTCTTGAAGAAAGCGGGGAGCCTGGCTGCGTATCACAGCGAATTTGTACCGTGGCCGGAGGGCTTTTCCGATCCAGACCCGGATCAGAATCCGGCAAAGCTTTCGGAGCTGTTCACTTCCGCCTCCCCTGCGGTTGGGCCGCTGTCCCTGCAGTTTGGCTATGACGGGGAGTATCAGCCCATGACGCTGTACCGGGAGGACTGGGGTGCCTGGACCTACGGCGGTAACGCGCCGGCCATCGGAGCCTGGTTTATGGGTGCAGTGGCTAAGCGGGACGCCGTGCTGATCTATACTGCGCCTTCGGATGGGAAGCTGCATGTGAAGAGCGAGACAGCCCTTTCCCTGGATTGGGGCGAGAAGAGCGACGGTGCGCAGGTGATGGTGGTTTTGAAGAACCAGAACGGAGAACGCCCCCTGTGGCCAGCCGACGGCCAGTGGGAATGGGCGAAGATTACGAACGGCATGGAGCTTCCCATGGATGGGATCTCTGTTTTTGTCAGGAAGGGGGATCAGGTACATGTGATCGTGCGATCCGTGGGGAATGATGAGTACGATACCGTGGACATCAATCCCGTGTTTGACCTGGATGATTCTGTCACTGAGGGAGCGCTTCTGGAAGCGGTGGAGCGGGTATATCCCACGGAGGATGATTATGCGGCGAAGCTGCTGAAGCTTTCGGGTTCTCTGGATGCGCCCGCAGGAACGGGACAGCAGGAGAAACCGGGCGCTTCCTTTCCGATATGGGGAATCATTATCATCGTTATCGGGGTGGCTTTTGTAGTAACCGTAGCGGTAGTCAGTCAATGTAAGCGTGAGAAACGAAAGAGTAGGAAAAATGAAGAAAACGATCAAGGAGAAAGCAAGGGAAAATCAGATGAAGGGAAAATGGAAAAAACGAGTTTTATCACTGATGTTGACGGCGGGAATGATCCTGGGAGGAATAACGGCCATGCCGGGAGACAGTGGTTTTGTCTCGGCGGCGGATATCACCAACGATCAGCCGTCCTGGTTTATCGGTAACAGCGCAACCAATCCGCATACGGCCTCGAACTGGACGTGCTTTTACGGGAAAAACGGCAACTTCTTTAAAATGACAGCCCGCGAAGGGGAGAGCGGGAAATATATCTGGCATCCGGAGAATGTAACGGATACCGCCTATGTGCACAGCTATGCCATGCAGTCCACCCAGGATGCATGGACTGCGCTTGGATATTATGTATCCCAGACGGGAACGGCAACCTGTACGCCGTACAGCAACACCACGGTCCATGCCAACGGAAGCAGCTCGGAGCTTATGATCGTGCTCCGCAGCGGTGACACGGGCCGCTACTATCCGCTGTATCCCAGCAAAGGCGTCTGGGAGTGGAAAACCGTGACTGGCAATGCGCAAAATCCGGATATCGCCAACGGAACCACGATCTTTGAGGCATCTGTCAAAAAGGGCGATACGATCTTCTACGTATCGCGTCCTTCCGGCGATCAGGCCAGGGGCTATATCAATCTGGTTCCCCAGATTGCACTGACGGATGATTCCACGGCGCTTACTACATATCCGCAGAGAGACGCCTTTACCGGATGGGAGAACCGTGCGGCGGACGACAGCCTGTATGCGCCCACCTTAAGCTTCGACGTCAGCGCAGAGAAGTATCAGCCGGAAAATATCCGCTATGGCGGACTTGGCCGGATTGAGTCTGTGCCCAGGGAGGGCGGCGGAACAAGGCTCTGGGCCACGGCGAATGCAGGAGGCACAGGAGAGAGCCCGGAAGTTTTTATCCTTTTTTATTACAGCGACGACAATGGGGAGACCTGGAGTGATGCTGTGATGGTAAACGACTATGATACCGTCTTCGGGCGGCGCAACGTGCGGGCCCAGGATCACAGCTTGTTTTACAATGAACAGACCGGAAAGCTGTGGCTGCTGGTAACCGGCAGCACAGGCTGGTATGACGGCCGCTCTGTGACATATCTGACGATGATCGATAATCCGGGGACAGCAAATGTGAAGGATATTACCTGGAGCGAGCCCCGGCTTCTCATGGATAAGCATGAGGTGCTGACCGGAATATCCAACAGCAGGCCCGCGCTCTTAAGCGACGGAACGATTGTCATTCCGCTGTGGAATGAACACTATGTGCCTGCCGGGTTTGCGGAACCCAACAAGCTGTATACGCCGGCGAATGTGATCCCGGAGCGGTATCAGGTAGCCAGCGCGATCCTGACGGACGCCAATGGGACTTCCTTTACGCGTGCCGGCGGGGCGGCGCTGTCGGATCCATCGAAGCGGCTGTTTGACGAGACGTCCATCTATCAGAAGGATATGAGCAATCCCAATGAGCTTGTTATGGTGAGCCGTGTGCGGGCCGGGCTGGCAGCCTTTGAATCCCACGACAAAGGGGTAACCTGGACCCAGATGGAGGTACCCAATAATTCCAACACCTTTAATTTCTGGGCGGATAACGGGGAGAAGCTTGGAACCTGTTCCAACTTTGTCCTGCAGCGGTTGGATTCCGGCAACCTGCTGATGGTCTATTATGATGATACCACCGGTCAACAGAACCGTATACGGCTGGTGGCGCGTATCTCCACGGACAACGGTGTTACCTGGTCCGGCGGCTTGCTGCTGGGAGACGGATCCTACCCCTATGCGACCCAGACGTCGGATGGCACGATCCATGTGGTATATGACAAGACTATTCGGGAAATATATCCCCGCATATACCACACGGCCTTCACGGAAGCGGATGTGTTGGCAGGAGACAGCGTTACCATGAACGAACGGAATGTCGTATGTCGGTACACCGGAGAGCCGGTGTTTCATAAAACCAGATCCATGAAGCATTCCGGTCTGTATGCGAAGTATGCCGAAGGATTGACAGCGGAAGACGCCCACTCCTCCGGGGAGGCCGATATAGCGGAGTTCTGGTATAAATACGGTTCCCGATTTGATTTTGAAAATCTGACGATCATGGAAGCCGCGCCTTACTGGCGCAACGAGAGCGATACCAACCGGGTCGCCGCCTGGTACCTGACCGCCCAAGGGGAACTGGATACCGCCATCTGCTGGCGCTCCTTAAGCAATGCCAACGTAACATATTCCACCGGGTTTGGCGACGTCTATCTGACGAAGGCTTCGGGAAGCGCGGACGTCATGATCGTCCAGAAGCGCGGGGATAAGTATTATCCGCTGTGGCCGGTCAAAGGGGAGTTTCAGTGGAAGACCATCAAGGACGCGGAGCGTGTCAGCCTGTCCGGGGAAAATGCTGTGACTACAGCCGTGAAGCCTTACGATGAGATCATGGTAGTGCTTCGGGCTGGAAGCGCCCAGATCACCATTGATCCGTCGGTCTCCTATACCACAAAGGAAGCGGACAGCACGATAGTCATCGATCATCTGGCGGATTCGCTCTTCCTGACCTACATGGGACGGCCAGCAAAAACTGGCGTCAAGGGGGATGCCAATGGCGACGGGGTGTTGAGTATAGCAGATCTGGTGCGTGTGAAAGTGGAATTGTCAGGAGGAGATCGTTTTTCTTCTGAGGACGCCATGTTAAGTAACGGGATAGAAATTGTAGAAGATGATTTGGTGCAAATTCGGCGGCTGCTTATCAGGCGGTAATAGGATAAAGAAGGAGAGACCATCAAAAGGAAAGCGAGGAAAAATCAGATGAAGGGAAAATGGAAAAAACGAGTTTTATCACTGATGTTGACGGCGGGAATGATCCTGGGAGGAATAACGGCCATGCCGGGAGACAGTGGTTTTGTCTCGGCGGCGGATATCACCAACGATCAGCCGTCCTGGTTTATCGGTAACAGCGCAACCAATCCGCATACGGCCTCGAACTGGACGTGCTTTTACGGGAAAAACGGCAACTTCTTTAAAATGACAGCCCGCGAAGGGGAGAGCGGGAAATATATCTGGCATCCGGAGAATGTAACGGATACCGCCTATGTGCACAGCTATGCCATGCAGTCCACCCAGGATGCATGGACTGCGCTTGGATATTATGTATCCCAGACGGGAACGGCAACCTGTACGCCGTACAGCAACACCACGGTCCATGCCAACGGAAGCAGCTCGGAGCTTATGATCGTGCTCCGCAGCGGTGACACGGGCCGCTACTATCCGCTGTATCCCAGCAAAGGCGTCTGGGAGTGGAAAACCGTGACTGGCAATGCGCAAAATCCGGATATCGCCAACGGAACCACGATCTTTGAGGCATCTGTCAAAAAGGGCGATACGATCTTCTACGTATCGCGTCCTTCCGGCGATCAGGCCAGGGGCTATATCAATCTGGTTCCCCAGATTGCACTGACGGATGATTCCACGGCGCTTACTACATATCCGCAGAGAGACGCCTTTACCGGATGGGAGAACCGTGCGGCGGACGACAGCCTGTATGCGCCCACCTTAAGCTTCGACGTCAGCGCAGAGAAGTATCAGCCGGAAAATATCCGCTATGGCGGACTTGGCCGGATTGAGTCTGTGCCCAGGGAGGGCGGCGGAACAAGGCTCTGGGCCACGGCGAATGCAGGAGGCACAGGAGAGAGCCCGGAAGTTTTTATCCTTTTTTATTACAGCGACGACAATGGGGAGACCTGGAGTGATGCTGTGATGGTAAACGACTATGATACCGTCTTCGGGCGGCGCAACGTGCGGGCCCAGGATCACAGCTTGTTTTACAATGAACAGACCGGAAAGCTGTGGCTGCTGGTAACCGGCAGCACAGGCTGGTATGACGGCCGCTCTGTGACATATCTGACGATGATCGATAATCCGGGGACAGCAAATGTGAAGGATATTACCTGGAGCGAGCCCCGGCTTCTCATGGATAAGCATGAGGTGCTGACCGGAATATCCAACAGCAGGCCCGCGCTCTTAAGCGACGGAACGATTGTCATTCCGCTGTGGAATGAACACTATGTGCCTGCCGGGTTTGCGGAACCCAACAAGCTGTATACGCCGGCGAATGTGATCCCGGAGCGGTATCAGGTAGCCAGCGCGATCCTGACGGACGCCAATGGGACTTCCTTTACGCGTGCCGGCGGGGCGGCGCTGTCGGATCCATCGAAGCGGCTGTTTGACGAGACGTCCATCTATCAGAAGGATATGAGCAATCCCAATGAGCTTGTTATGGTGAGCCGTGTGCGGGCCGGGCTGGCAGCCTTTGAATCCCACGACAAAGGGGTAACCTGGACCCAGATGGAGGTACCCAATAATTCCAACACCTTTAATTTCTGGGCGGATAACGGGGAGAAGCTTGGAACCTGTTCCAACTTTGTCCTGCAGCGGTTGGATTCCGGCAACCTGCTGATGGTCTATTATGATGATACCACCGGTCAACAGAACCGTATACGGCTGGTGGCGCGTATCTCCACGGACAACGGTGTTACCTGGTCCGGCGGCTTGCTGCTGGGAGACGGATCCTACCCCTATGCGACCCAGACGTCGGATGGCACGATCCATGTGGTATATGACAAGACTATTCGGGAAATATATCCCCGCATATACCACACGGCCTTCACGGAAGCGGATGTGTTGGCAGGAGACAGCGTTACCATGAACGAACGGAATGTCGTATGTCGGTACACCGGAGAGCCGGTGTTTCATAAAACCAGATCCATGAAGCATTCCGGTCTGTATGCGAAGTATGCCGAAGGATTGACAGCGGAAGACGCCCACTCCTCCGGGGAGGCCGATATAGCGGAGTTCTGGTATAAATACGGTTCCCGATTTGATTTTGAAAATCTGACGATCATGGAAGCCGCGCCTTACTGGCGCAACGAGAGCGATACCAACCGGGTCGCCGCCTGGTACCTGACCGCCCAAGGGGAACTGGATACCGCCATCTGCTGGCGCTCCTTAAGCAATGCCAACGTAACATATTCCACCGGGTTTGGCGACGTCTATCTGACGAAGGCTTCGGGAAGCGCGGACGTCATGATCGTCCAGAAGCGCGGGGATAAGTATTATCCGCTGTGGCCGGTCAAAGGGGAGTTTCAGTGGAAGACCATCAAGGACGCGGAGCGTGTCAGCCTGTCCGGGGAAAATGCTGTGACTACAGCCGTGAAGCCTTACGATGAGATCATGGTAGTGCTTCGGGCTGGAAGCGCCCAGATCACCATTGATCCGTCGGTCTCCTATACCACTAAGGAAGCGGACAGCACGATAGTCATCGATCACCTGGCGGATCCGCTCTTCCTGACCTACGATGAGCTGAACCCAGATCTGCAGCCAACCACCGTAAGCATTACCGTGAAGGCTGGCGAAGGCGGAACCATCACCCAGGTCAGTGGCAGCAATAACGTTGGAGACGATATTTCCTATGAGATCAAGCCGAAGGATGGCTACAAGATTGCAGACGTCCTTGTGGACGGCGTTTCGGTCGGAGCAGTCAGCCGGTATACCTTTACGGATCTGAAGGAAGATCATACGTTGGAAGCGAAATTTGAGAATCTTTCTGGCAGCGGAAGTGGAAGCGGAGACAGTAGCGGAAACAACGGCAGCAGTGGCAATGGAACAAGCGGAGGAAGCGGCGATAACAGCAAGCCCAAGACCGGGGATCCGGCGAAGCCTGCGGCATTGTCGGTACTCATGCTTTTGGCAGCAGCAGCCCTGACGGCTCTGCTCGTGGCAGGAAAGAAGAAAGGAAGAAACGTATGAGGACATATCTAAGACGGCATTGGCAGAAATACTTCATGTTTCTGCCGGCGGCCATCCTCCTTCTCATCTTCAATTATGTTCCCATGTACGGTGTGGTGTTGGCCTTCAAGGAGTTTTCTCCCAAGGCCGGCATCCTGGGGAGCCGATGGGCGGGGTTAGCCAACTTCAAGACGTTGTTTTCCAACCCGTATTTCTTCACGGTACTGGGAAATACCTTGAAGATCAGCCTGCTGAAATTCGTGGCGGGCTTCCCCATCCCCATTGTGTTGAGCCTGATGCTCAACGAGGTGCGCAGCAGGAAGTTCAAGCGGACGGTGCAGACGGTTTCCTATCTGCCCTACTTTATCTCCTGGGTGGTGGTGGCCGGGATCCTCATCAATATCTGCAGTATTGAAGGGGGACTTATTAATCGGCTGATTACTGCACTGGGCGGGGAGCCGGTGAATTTCTTTGGCAACGGCAAGGCCTTTCTGGGGCTTTTGGTGGTGTCGGATATCTGGAAGGGAGCCGGATGGGGGACCATCATCTACTTCGCGGCACTGTCCGGCGTGGATCCGGCCATCTGTGAGGCGGCTATGATCGACGGGGCAGGTCGGTGGCAGCGGATCGTGCATATCATTTTCCCGGCGCTGGTCCCGGCGATTTCCATCAACCTGCTGATGACCTGCAGCAATGTGATGTATGCGGGCTTTGACCAGATCTTCAACCTGTATAACCGGACAGTCTATGCCAGTGCGGATATTATCGACACCTATATCTACCGCATCGGCATCACCGATGGCAAATATGAGATGTCCACGGCGTTGGGGCTGTTTAATTCGGTGATCACGCTGATTCTGGTCCTGACGGCTAATAAGCTCATCCACAAGCTTGGAGGGAGGGGATTATGGTGAAAAAAAGAAGAAGGTGTGCAGCCAGGGAGCGTGTATTTCAACTTGTAAACGGCTTTTTCCTGTGCCTGGTGGCGCTGGCGACGGTGTTTCCGCTGCTGTATGTGCTGTACAAATCCCTGACTACCTATTCCGTGGATCCCATGGGAGTTCGCCGTACGTTCCTGGATCTTGGTGCGTATCAGTATATTTTCCGGGATGATTCCATTGGAAAAGCGTTTTTCCTCACGGCCGGAGTGGTGGTGGTCTCCACGGTTCTGCATGTGCTTGTCACCATGCTGGCGGCCTATCCGCTGTCCAAGAGCGATCTGAAGGGCAGGCGGGTCATGCTGGGGTTTGTGCTGATCACCATGGTGTTTTCCGGCGGATTGATGCCTTATTATATTTTGATCGGTGATCTGAATTTGCGAAATAACGTGCTGGTGTATATTATTCCGGGCTTGGTATCAGGCTTCAACATTATAGTGGCCCGGAACTTCATCTCGGGGATCCCGGTGAGCCTGGAGGAGTCGGCCAAGATCGACGGTGCCTCGGATCTCACGGTGTTTTACCGCATTGTGCTGCCGCTGTCCAAGCCCATTATCTGCACCATCGCCCTGTGGTTTGCGGTGGCGAAATGGAACGACTGGATGACAGGGCTTCTGTATGTCCGACAGGCGGACTTAAAGCTTTTGCAGAACGTGCTGCGGGATATGCTCATCAGCGGCTCCGGCATGAACGACTCCCTGGGCCTTGGCACCAGTGACAAATTTATGCTGATGGAAAATATCAAGATGGCGGTGATCATCGTGGCCACCGTGCCCATCTTATGTATCTATCCTTTTGTACAAAAGTATTTTATCAACGGAACGATGCTGGGGGCAGTCAAGGAGTAGCGTCCTCAGAGAAAAGGAGTTTGAACGTGGAAAAGTTTTTGATCGATACGGATATCGGTGACGATATTGACGATGCCCTGGCCATCGCCCTGGCCATCGGCTTGAAGGCGAAGGTAGTTGGCATTACCACAGCCTTTCTGAATACCCAGCTCCGTGCCAGGCAGGCCAGGAAGCTTTTGTCCCTTCTGGGGGCGGAAGGGACGCCTGTCTATGCCGGATACGGGGATTCATTGGAAAAGAAAAACGATACGGCAAGGATGATCTGTCAGTACACGCCGGATCTTATGGAGGAGCGTTTTTGTCCGGCCAATCCGGGGGAGGGCGCTAAAGGGGAGGCCGCGGTGGATTTTATGATCGAGATGGCCGGTACTTACGGGAAAGAGCTGACCATTGTGGGGCTTGCACCCATGATGAACATCGCCAGGGCCATATTAAAGGCGCCGGAGGAGATGAAAAAGGTAGGGCGCATTGTACTGATGGCGGGTTCCTTTTTCGAGCAGTTCATTGAGTGGAATGTGCTCTGCGACCCGGAGGCGGCCAGGGTTGTTCTGGGGTTTGATGTGCCGGTTTACTGCGTCGGTACAGATGTGACGTTGCCCTGTCTGGTGACGGAGGAGGAGTACCGCCGGATGGTTAGTGGCGGGGACACACCTATGGGGGAATACCTGTCCTTGCTGGTAGAAAAGTGGGTGAACGTTTCCGGGCGGCTGCCGATCCTTCATGACCCCTTGGCGGTATATGCGGCGGTCACAGGAAAGGGCGTGGAATTTGAACGGAGGCTGGTGGGCGTGGAACTGGGCGGTGCATACTGTCGGGGACTGACGTTGGATCTGGACAATGTAAGCCGCCATGAGTCGGAGCCCCGGCCGGGGAAGCGGATCTTTGTGGGTAAGCATGTGGAAGAAAAAGTGTTTAAGGAAGATTTTTTCCGAATCGTATTTGGTGAGCGTGAAAAGGAGGAGAAAGAAGCATGAAGAAGAGCGTGGTGTTGTTATTGGCCGGGATCCTGGCGTTTTCCGGGATAACGGCAGGTTGCGGGCAGGGCGGGGGAACGCCCTCCGGGAAAGAGGGGACAAGCGTTATCAGTATCTTTTCCCATGATCTGGACCGATTTGATGGCGCGGACAAGGACCGGGTCTGGAAATACATGGAGGAGCAGTGCGGCGTGGAACTTGCCATCGGCGGCGCACCCATGAACGGGTATAACGAGAAGATTAACCTGATGGTCAACAACTTTGAGGCTCCGGACATCTTCTTTTATCTCCCGGAAAACAGTGACAACTACTACAAATGGGCAAAAGAGGACATTCTGGTGGATCTGGCGGATTATGTTAAGGACGATTCCGAATATACGAATCTGTACCGTCTTCTTTTCCATGAGCGGTATGAGAATCTGGTCTATGACGGCAAGCATACGCTGGTGCCCCGGGTGGCGGAGAACTGCAACTGGGGGATCTACATTCGACAGGACTGGCTGGACAACCTGGGGATGAAGCAGCCGGGGAGCCTTAAGGAGCTGTATGATGTGCTGTATGCCTTTACCTACAAGGATCCGGACGGGAACGGCGTGAACGACACCTATGGTATCGGCGGCAGCACGGAATATTTCTGGTTCATGCCCATCTACGCGGCGTTTCAGGAGAAGCCGGACTGGAATTACAGTGCGGACGGGTCTACCATGGAGTACATGACCTTTACCGAGGAGTTTCGGGAGTTCGTGGACTATATGGCCAAGTGCTATGCGGATGGGCTGGTCATCAAGGATTTTTATACAAAGACGGACGATATGAAGATCGAGGATTTTGCCAGCGGCAAGGTGGGGATCCTGATCCACAACGGTTCCTCCCATGTACAGAATATCATGCAGAAGATCTCCCAGGCCAGCCCTCATGCGGTGGTGGACGTGATGGACATGATCGAAGGCCCGGCCGGGAAGAATATTCATGGCTGGGGCGGCTGGTGGGGCGGCTATTCCATCTCCGCCGACTGTAAGGATATTCCGGCTGCCCTCAAGGTGCTGGATTATATGGTGAGCGAGGAGGGCAGCAGAACCCGCTATTATGGGATAGAAGGAGTTCACTATACCATGAAGGATGGCCAGGTGGTCATCACAGAGGAGAATCTTGCCAATCGACGGCAGGAAGGGGCGGATCGCTTCAGCGCTATCAAGGTGGATGGCGTGGAATATCTCTATGGCTCCTATGCCTGGGGACCGTGGCTTGGCTCCCTGTTTACCTTTGATGGGGATGAGATCCGGGTCTATGAGGATTATTCCTATTACCAGTGGGGCGAACTGGCGGAGAAAATCGTGTCTTATATCAGCGGAAGTCTCGCAGAGGCGGATATGACAAATGTGGCTGTGAATGACAAGGAATTTTACAATATCATGAACCTGCTGGACGACCATGCCGCCACCTACATCCTCAATGCTATTGTCGGGGAGAAAAATGTGGATTCCGATTGGGAAGCATATCTGGCGGAAGCGGAGCGGCTGGGCTATGGAACGGCTCAGGCGAAGGCTTATGAGAAGATGAAGGAGCTGGGGCGATGACGAGGAAGAGAAAGGCTTTGGCTATGGCGCTGTCGCTGGCGTTGGCTTTGGGAGCTGTGGGGTGTGCCGAGAAGCCGGGAGAGGCGAACGGGCCGGTAAGTGAGCCGGGAGAACAGACGGACGCGCCGGTGGACAGCAGCACATTGGCTCTGGATCGCGATCTTTTTTATGGGATCTGCTATTGTGCGTATGAGGCCCAGGTCTGGCATGGCCGGGATGCCCTGGAGGGAGTAGCCGCCCTGGAGGAACTGGGGGCTAAGACATTTCGGTTGTGGATGTGTGCCAATTATATCATGGAGGATGCCCAGACCTTCAAGGAGGAACCTGTAAGGATCATGAAGGACATCATTGCGGATGCCCAGGGCCGGGGAATCCAGGTCATCGGCATGAACAATGCATGGTTCAGCGGCAGCAGTGACTATATGGCGACCCCTGCCCGGAATCTGAAGGAAGGCTCCAATTATGAGAAGTTCCTGCTGAACTATGAGGAGACCTGGTATCAGCTTGCCGCCAGGTTCCCGGAGATCACCATATGGGAGATCGGCAACGAATGGAACAACGACACCTTCCTGCACCCCTATGAATATGAGAGCTCCGGGCTGATCTACACCTTTACAGAGAAGGCAAATATCACCACGGACATGCTGTATTATGCCAGCAAGGGGATCCATCGGGCGAACCCGGAGGCGCTGACGGTGCTGGGGGGATTGATCGACGTCTACGAGGACGGGTTTGGAAACGCCAAGAATTTCCTGGGTAAGATCTATGAAAATATCGAGAGCGGAAAGTGGCCTTCCGGGGATCCGGATCGCTATTTCCAGATGGCGGCCTGGCACCCCTACAATCACAGCGGTACGCCGGGGGACGCCTGGGTGCAGCGACAGGAGGATATTTATCAGGTGATCCTGGAGCATGAGGGGCATGATAAGGTGGTGCTGTATACGGAGCTGGGCTTCAGCGATTACGGAAATGCGGAGACGGACGTGGAGCAGAAGGTGGCGGTGACACAGACGCTGGCCCTGATCCGGGACAAGCTTCCCTTTGTTCAGTCGGTTCACTGGTTCCGGTTGTTTGACGAGGCCAGCGCCGCCAGTTGGGGCGGACTGATGGAGACGGGTTTTGGGCTCTTTACCGAGCCGGATGAGACGGGAGCATTTCAACTGAAGGCCAAGGGGGAGGGGTATCTTGAGATGGCCGGAGGAAATGGGGAGTTTGTGCAATTTCAATGATATTCGAGAAAGGTACGGTGGTTGTTCATGTTTGAGGCGAATCTTTGTTTTTCCATGCGGCATTATAATGTCAGCGATTATCGGGTGGAGAACCATACCCATGATTGTTATGAGATCGTCTATTATATCGATGGTACCGGGGGATCCAGCATTGATGGGGTGGAGTATGCTTATTCCGACCATACCTTCTGCATTATAAAGCCGAATACAAAGCACCGTGATTGGACCAGTTCCGTAGTCAATCTGATGTATTTGGGGTTTGATTATGACGATCAGCTTGGGGCACTGCCCAACTGTCTGTTGGAGGATGACGGGAGCCGCACGGTGTATCGGCTCATGACCAGGATCCAGGCGGAGCTTCGGGAGCAGAAGCCCCATTACGATCAGATGCTCTCCTTCTTGCAGAGGGAGCTGGTGGTGACGCTCCTGCGGTTGACCAGCAATGCCCCCAATCTTGCGAAGAAGTCCAGGGACTGTATGAATTATGTGGCGAATTTTATCAATGCCAATTATGGCGGCTCCATCCAACTGGAGGAAATATCCAGGAGCATTGGCTACAGCTATGACCATTTTCGCCATATTTTTAAGGATTTTTATGGAATATCGCCCAAGCAGTATATCCTGGATGTGAGGATCACCCACGCCAAGCTGCTGCTCCAGAAAGGAAACCTGTCCGTCAAGGAGATCGCGCGGATGTGCGGCTTCAAGAGCACATCGCAGTTTATCGCGGTGTTTAAGAAGAGCATCGGGCAGTCTCCGCTGGCTTATAAGCATGCGGCGGAGAATTTCGAGGAGCGGGCGAAGTACTGACGAAGGAGAATACCGCTTTATTTTCTTGACAAATTGCCAAAGAAAGGCTATGCTGTTATCAGCAAAACACGCAGGAGGTGAAGAACATGGATAGTTGCGATAGTACGGGACGAAGTATGATCTGCGGTGCAGAACAGGAAATGTACATGGCGCAGCTGTCTGTGGCTTTGCCTCTATCTGCGTCTGTATAAATTCTTTCATTTATGACAATAGAAGGTTTGTAAAGCGTGCTTTCTATTGCTTCTGCCACCGTATCAGGCGCTGCAGCGGTATCTGCTTTATGCAGAAGTCTTGCCGTGCAGTCAGAATTCCCATACTACATAGCCGTAACAGGAGGCACGGTGTTTTTGGCATGCTATTTAGCAGGAAACGGAGGCAGAAATGGAAGAGAAGATTTTAAAAGAACCACATTACGTGGAAGAACTGGTCGCGCTCATACGCAGCGGCCTTCCGAAGGAGGAGCTGCTGGAGCAGCTTTCCAACTACCATGAGAACGACATCGCAGGTGCGCTGGAGCTTCTCACAGAGGAAGAACGAAAGAAGCTGTATCCGATCCTTGGCTCGGAGCAGATCTCAGAGATATTCGCATATCTGGAGGACGTGGAGCAGTACGTAAAGGAATTGAATCTGGAGAGTGCGGCCAAGGTCATTTCCAACATGGATTCCGATGATGCGGTGGATGTCCTGGGGGAGATGGATGATTCCACCCAGGAGAAGCTGGTGCGCCTGATGGATGATGAGTCCAGCCGGGATGTGCGGCTGATCCTGTCCTATGAGGAGGACGAGATCGGAAGTCGGATGACAACGAACTTCATTCTGGTGAAGAATAACCTGTCTGTACGTCAGACCATGCGGGAACTGGTGGAGCAGGCCGGCGAAAACGATAATATCTCGACGATCTATGTGGAGGACGAGGAAGGGCATTTTTACGGGGCAATCGATCTGAAGGATCTGATCCGAGCCAGGGATTATGTGGCGCTGGATTCCCTGATCAGTACCTCTTATCCCTATGTGCATGATAAGGAGAAGATCAGTGCGTGTATCGAGCGGATCAAGGATTATGCGGAGGATTCCATTCCCGTACTGAATAATGACGGAAAGATCCTGGGAATCATCACAGCACAGGATATCGTTGAGGTGGTGGATGATGAGCTGGGAGACGATTACGCGAAGCTGGCTGGTCTTACTGCGGAGGAAGACTTAAAGGAGAAGCTTTTCGACAGCATGAAGAAGCGCCTTCCCTGGCTGGTGGTATTGCTGTTCCTTGGAATGGGGATCTCCTCTGTTGTGGGAATCTTCGAGACGGTGGTGGCAGTGCTTCCCATTGTGATCTGCTTCCAGTCCTTGATCCTTGATATGGCGGGAAATGTGGGAACCCAATCCCTGGCTGTAACCATCCGGGTGTTGATGGATGAGAATCTGACGGGTAGGCAGAAGCTTATGCTTGTATTAAAGGAAGTGCGTGTGGGACTTGCCAACGGTCTGTTCCTGGGCATTCTGGCATTTGCATTGATCGGCTTGTATATATGCGTTGTCAAGCACAGTCCGGTGGAGACCGCATTCCTGATCTCTGGCTGCGTGGGAATCTCACTGATGGTGGCAATGATGATATCCAGCCTGGTGGGAACCGTTGTCCCCATGTTTTTCCATCGGATCAAGATCGATCCGGCTGTGGCTTCAGGACCGCTGATCACCACCATCAATGATCTGGTGGCAGTGCTGACTTATTACGGACTGGCGTGGATTCTGCTGATCGAGGCGTTTCACATGGGATAATAGGAATAGCAATTCCGTATAAAAATTTAACCGGGCTGAATAAGTTCTTGGGTTGAAATCGGAAGTGAAATGTAATAAAATGGAATTACAAATTTTACATGAATAGAGAGGAAAGCAAAATGGAAAAGCGAGCATTTGGAGAAAACTCCAAAGGAGAGAAGGCATCTTTGTACACATTTGAGAATGCGAAAGGCATGCGTATGGCCATCACGGATCTGGGGGCGACCCTGCAGGCCGTGCTGGTTCCGGATAAGGATGGGATACTTCGGGATGTAGTCTTAGGACACGATGACGCAGAAGGCTACGAGAAGGGTAGCGGATGCTTCGGAGCTACGGTAGGACGGAATGCCAACCGGATCGGGAAGGCGTCCTTCACCATCAATGGAAAGCAGTATACATTGGCGAAAAACAATAATCAGAACAATCTTCACAGCGGCCCGGATTATTACTTTTTCCGGGTGTGGAAGGTGACAGAGACCACGGATAACAGCATCACCTTCAGTCTTCACAGCCCGGACGGGGATCAGGGCTATCCGGGAGCACTGGATATCAGCGTGACTTACACCCTTACGGACGACAACGGTGTGCGCATTGCGTATCACGGTGTTCCCACGGAGGATACCATTGTGAATATGACAAACCACAGCTATTTCAATCTGGCAGGGCATGCTTCCGGGTCGATTCTGGATCAGGTGGTATGGCTGGACGCAGACGCTTACACCAGGGCGGACAGCGAATCTATACCCACGGGTGAGATCACTCCGGTAGAAGGGACACCTATGGACTTCCGGCAGCCCAAGACGATCGGCCGGGATATCAACATGGACTATGAGGCACTGGTATTCGGTAAGGGCTACGATCATAACTGGGCCCTGAATAACCATGGCATTTATGCGAAGGTGGCAGAGCTGTCTGCAGCGTCCACAGGAATCACCATGGAGGTGTATACCGATCTGCCTGGTGTTCAGATGTACACCGGAAACTTCCTGGTGGAGGAGCCCGGAAAGGAAGGGGTCTTCTATGGAAAGAATCAGGGCGTGTGCTTTGAAACCCAGTATTTCCCGGATGCCATCAACCATGAGAACTTTGCAAGTCCCATCTGCAAGGGTGGCGAGACCTATCAGACGACAACGTTTTATCGGTTCCTGGTAAAATAGGCGTGGGCTGAACTGTTACAATTTTGGTGCAGACATTCCATAGAACAGTTGCAAAGAATCGCAAAGTGTGCTAGTATACAACTATGATAAAAATTTAACAAACCAGTAAGAACCGGGAGGTAGTAACATGGATTTTTCGCAGGAATATAAGGAGAAGCTGGTATCGGCAGACGAGGCGGTGAAGATCGTCAAGTCCGGGGACTGGGTGGATTACGGCTGGTGTGTCGCCACACCGGAGGCGTTGGATCAGGCGCTGGCGAAGCGCACGGATGAATTGGTGGATGTGAAGCTTCGTGGCGGCATTCTCTTGAAGACGCCGGCAGTATTTGAGCGTGAGGATGCACCGGAGCATTTCAGCTGGAATTCCTGGCATATGGGCGGTATCGAGCGGAAGCTCATCGCCAGAGGCTGCGCGTACTATGCGCCGATCCGTTATTCTGAACTGCCAAGGTATTACCGCGAGAATATTAAGCCGGCCAACGTAGCCATGTTCCAGGTGGCACCCATGGATACTCATGGATTCTTCAACTTTGGCCCCAGCGCGTCCCATATGATGGCAGTGTGCGAGACATCGGCTCACATAATCGTTGAGGTCAATGAGAATATGCCCCGCTGCCTCGGCGGATTCGAGGAGGGCATACATATCTCCAGAGTAGATCATATCGTGGAGGGCAATAATCCGCCCATCGGCGAGTTGGGCGGCGGCGGAGCAGCCACCGAGGTGGATCAGGCGGTAGCCAGACTCATTGTGGATGAGATTCCCAATGGCGCCTGCCTGCAGCTTGGCATTGGCGGTATGCCCAATGCGGTGGGCTCGCTGATCGCAGAGTCTGATCTGAAGGATCTGGGTGTACATACGGAGATGTATGTGGATGCCTTTGTGGATATTGCCAGAGCAGGCAAGATCACAGGCTCCCGAAAGAATATCGATCGGTTCCGCCAGACCTTTGCTTTCGGTGCCGGAACCAAGAAGATGTATGATTATCTGAATGAGAATCCGGAGGTGATGAGCGCTCCGGTGGATTATACCAATGATATCCGCCAGATCAGCGCTCTGGATAATTTCATCTCCATCAACAATGCAGTGGATGTGGATCTCTACGGCCAGGTGAATGCGGAATCTGCCGGGACGAAGCAGATCAGCGGTGCCGGCGGACAGCAGGACTTCGTGCTTGGCGCGTATCTGTCCAAGGGCGGCAAGAGCTTCATCTGCGTGTCATCCACCTACACGACCAAGACCGGGGAACTGAAGTCAAGAATTGTTCCGACGCTGACGCCCGGCTCCATCGTGACGGATACCCGGCCAAATACACATTATCTGGTGACGGAGTACGGAAAGGTGTGCCTGAAAGGCCTGTCGGCCTGGGAGCGGGCAGAAGCCATCATCTCCATCGCGCATCCGCAGTTTCGGGATGAGCTGATCAAGGAAGCGGAGAAGATGCATATCTGGCGGAGAAGCCAAAAATAGGTTCTCGTGCTGAGCGGCAGCGAATAATCATAGGAGGGCAGGAGTTATTCCTCGCCCTCCTTTGTTCCCTTCAGAAGACGGTAAATAAACCCATAGGCCCAGATCAGCACCGGAAGCATGATCGTTGTCACGATGGAAGCCATGAGCCAGTTCATAAATTCCTTCCCAAGCGCAGCGAATACCAGTGTGGACAGATACAGCAGTACCAATAAGACAACGCCGATCAGGGCTAATATACGTTTTACTTTTTTCATAATGCAATACCTCCTTTTGCAACACTATTTTAATGGATAGGAAGGGTTGCGTCAACAAATTAAATTGAAATAATTGTATAAAGCAATTTTTTTGGTTCATACTATCATTACCGGACGAGAAATGTATGGCCCCCACCCTTTTCTCTCCGGCAATACCAAAGATGAAGTTAAATACTTATCCTCCCCTTTTAACAGGAGCGGCAGAACGCTTGAAAACATTGAGTTTTCGGCAATCTGCCGCTTCTCTTTTTGGTAATCTTTGCGAATGGCATGGGCTGAACTGTTACCTTTTTCAGGAGTGTGGGCAAATTTATTATTGCTACAAATAGGGTTGCTATGGTAAAATAAAAGAAAATGCAAAGCACTTACCGATAAGCAAACCTAACGGAGCGAAAGATGAAAATTACAATCGTAGATAAAAAGTACGAAGATGTTATAGCTATGCCCAAGGACAGGCGTATAAAGCCTCAAAAACAGTGGACCTTTCTCCGGTTTCTGATGAAGAGCCTGGCGTATTTTGACTTGAGGGCAACAAATTTTAAGTATAAGCGAATCAACATGGAATTACTGGGGGAGAACGAACCATGTCTGGTCTTGATGAATCATTCCAGTTTTATCGATTTGGAAATCGTGGCTACCATATTACATAACAGAAGTTTTAATATTGTGACGACTTCGGATGCCTTTGCAGGGATCATGAAGCGGATCATGTATCTGATTGGCTGTATTCCCACAAAAAAGTTTGTTTCCGATGCAAATCTCATACGAGATATGTTGTATTGCGTAAAGAATCTGAGAAGTACGGTGGTTATGTACCCGGAAGCCAGTTATAGCTTTGATGGAACAGCGACACCATTGCCGGACAGCGTGGGAAGATGTATAAAGTTACTGGGTGTACCTGTGATCATGATCCGTACCTATGGAGCGTTTACGAGACAGCCGCTTTATAATAGTCTGCGTAAACGGAAGGTGGATGTTTCGGCGGATGTGAAATATTTAATTTCCCCACAGCAAGTGTCGGAATTGGATGCTGATAAAATTAATGAAATTATCAATCGTGAATTTGCATTTGACAATTTTGCCTGGCAACAGGAAAATGAGATTGATGTCAGGGATAAGGAGCGTGCAGAAGGACTCAACCGTGTTTTGTATAAATGTCCGCATTGCCTGACGGAAGGTCAGATGGAAGGACAAGGTACGGTGATTCGTTGCGGACACTGTGGCGTGCAATATGAGCTGACGGAACGAGGATTTTTGCGGGCTATAGATGGAGAAGGCAGATTTCAGCATATTCCGGACTGGTATCGCTGGGAGAGAGACTGTGTGCGAAGGGAACTCGAAGATCATACCTATGATATGGAGGTTCCGGTGGACATCTGTATGATGGTAAATATGAAAAGTATCTACCGTGTGGGAGAGGGTGTTTTAAAACACAGCGAGAAGGGATTCCATCTGACAGGGTGCGACGGCAAGCTGGAGTATTGCCAGAAGCCAACGGCATCTTATAGTTTGTATGCCGACTATTACTGGTATGAAATTGCCGATGTGATCTGTATCGGAGATGTCAATGTTTTGTATTACTGTTTTCCGAAGAATGGCAAGGACATTGTCGCCAAGACAAGGCTTGCTACGGAAGAATTGTACAAGATTGCACGGAGAAGTTTAAAGAAAGCGGCGAGAAAAGGCATCTAAGTTTTTTGCCCCATTTTATTGTATTTTCAAAAAAAATCCGTTATACTAAGGGAAAGTACCTTGTGTAACGGATTTTTTCATATTTGGGAGGCGCACGGATGGGAAGAACGGTAGCCATTGGTATACAGAATTTTAATGAAATCATAGAAAACAACTATTTTTACGTGGATAAGACATCTTTTATAAAGGAATGGTGGGAAGGCGGGGACAGTGTTACCCTGATCACAAGACCCCGGCGTTTCGGAAAGACACTTACCAT
>CAKSAI010000012.1 GCA_934434905.1 uncultured Lachnospiraceae bacterium
CCGTGACATCTGAGATTTTTGTACTTCCGTCGATATAGGTTCCGGTCTGGTTGATGATAATGATTTTTAACAAACCATACTGGTTAAAGCCGGAGGGGTACCAGCTTGGATTCAGGTAGCCCTGCCGCTCTCCGTAATCCCCCGGGCTTGTCCAATAGCCCAGATCAATCCCGTTAAACTGAAAGTAGATGTCAGAGGGATAGTTGTCGTTAAAGCCGGGGGCTTCCGAGGCTACCTCAAAGGAAATCTGCAGCTCCACAAGCTCCTCCTCGACATCCAGAAGATTTGGCAGGCTGTATTCCAGATAGCCATGACCGAAGCAGAGAAAGCCGGCATCGTAATGCTGCGGATAAGAAAAGTAACGGATATCATCTAATTCGCCTACGATCCCGTCCTTGGTGGCCAGCACGCAGGTGGGAAGAATCTCATAGGTACTGTAATGCCCAACTCCGATGCTGATCTCCTTGACGTGATTCTGTTCCTTTGAAAAGTAGCTGTTCAGTTCAACCAGCATCTTATCCTCTTTTAAGGAACAGAGCTTCTGGGTTCCATGTTTGCCGGGGATGCTGCGGACACGGATGAGGCCGCAGTCCAAAAGCTTCTTTATGTGAAGAGAGACGGTGGCTGTGGTGAGGTTCAGTTCTTCCGCCAGGGCGTTGACGTTTAATTCCTTTCTTTGAGCTAAAAGCTGCAAGATTTCTATACGAGCAGGTGAAGACAGCGTGCGGAAGCATTCCGAGGCTGACTGCAAATCGTTAAAATAAAGCATGTGTTGGAATCCTTTTCTAGTATTTGGAAATAGCATATCATTTTTTGCGTTTGATGTCGATAGAAAAGTTGGAAAAATGAGCATTAGCGGGTTTAGAAAAACTTATGCAGAGTAATGGCGCGGACTAAACTCTTCTTATTAGATTAGACGATGATCAAACTTAATAAAAAATAAAATATGAATAATGCACAAAACTGGAAGCTGGAATTGTTGAAAATCACGAATTTAGAAACGGCGCATAAAATCAAATAAGTTGGAAAACATTGGAAAAACAGTCATTTTTATTAAGTTAGATAAAAAACTAATAGAATAGAGAAATATTGACATACATCAAACGAAAGCGTATAATAAAACCAAAATAAGAACAGAGATTTTCTATCTTTTAATTCGTGGAAATTACGAGAGTGTACAAGGAGGAAAAAAGTGGAAAAGAAAGCAATTGTAACAGTGGAGAGGGATCAGGCTATCGGTGAGATCAGCGAGAATCTCTTGGGAAGTTTTCTGGAACATATCGGTCGGGCGATTTATACCGGGATATATGAGCCGGAGCACTCGCTGGCAGATGCGGATGGATTCCGGACAGACGTGCTGGAATTGGTGAAGGAACTACAGGTTCCGCTGGTGCGTTATCCGGGAGGAAATTTTGTATCCGGCTATCGGTGGCAGGATGGAATTGGCCCCAAGGAGCTGCGACCGAAGCGCTTGGAACTGGCGTGGCAGAGCATTGAGACGAATCAGGTGGGAATTGATGATTTCGCTGTCTGGGCAGGGAAAGCGGGCTGCCAGGTCATGCCGGCAGTGAATATGGGAACCGCCCAGCCGCAGGAGGCTGCAGATCTTGTAGAGTATTGTAACTTCCCGGGTGGGACAACTCTTTCGGATATGCGAGGGAGGAACGGAAGCAAGGATCCCTACGGATTTAAATACTGGTGCATTGGAAACGAAATGGACGGAGACTGGCAGATGTGCCATATGACCTCACAGGAATATGGTCGCAAAGCCCATGAAACCATTAAAATGATGAAGTGGATAGATCCCACGATCAAGGTTACGGTTGCAGGGAGCTCAGGCGTGGCAATGCCGACATACCCGGAATGGGACAGAGTTGTACTGGAGCATACCTATGAGGAGGCAGATTATCTGTCCCTGCACCAGTACTATGGCTTCCTGGCGGGGCGTGATCAGGTTAAGGATTATCTGCATGCCTATCTGAACCTGGATGATTTCATACGATCCATCATAGCTGCAACGGATTATGTGAAGGCACTAAAGCGCAGCAAAAAGACAATGATGTTGTCCTTGGATGAGTGGAACATCTGGCATAATCATATTCCGAACCCGCCGGAGAGCAGATGGCGTGAGGCACCGGCTCTTCTGGAGAATTCCTATGATGTTAAAGATGCGCTTCTTTTTTCAGGACTCATGATGACCATGATAAACCATGCAGACCGGATCAAGATTGGCTGTCTGGCACAGTTGGTTAATGTGATCGCCCCGATCCTGACTGCTCCGGGGGGCGGTGTCATAAAGCAGACCACCTATTATCCATATCTGATGGGCTGTCGGTACGCCAGAGGAACGGCGCTTCGGGCAGAGGTAAGAGGAGAATGCGAGGAGACGATCTATGGAGATGCACTTCCGGTCTATTCTGCGGTAGCTTACAGAGAAGACACCAAAGAACTTGCGGTATTTTTGCTGAATCCGGATCCTGAAAGTGTTGAACTGACGTTAAAGCTTCGTCAATTCGAAAATTTACAGCAGATTGAGCATTTCCGGTTTGGAGCAGAGAATCTGGAGACAAGGAATACCTTCGCAGATCCGGAGGCTGCCGTTATGAAACGCGTAGATGGAGAGCGAGCTTATCAGAAGGATGATACAGTGCTGCTGGAGGGCTATTCCTTCCATGTGATCCGGTATCGCGAAACGGCGTGAGAAAATACGCTTTCTTAGGAACGAAAATGTACATAACATAAAATCATAAGACAGGAGGACGATGATAATGAAGAAGAGACTTGCCGGTTTATTAGTGCTTATTCTTGCGCTTTCGTTGGTTGCTGCCAGCGGCTGTGGCGGGCGCGATTCCGTTGTGGAGAATGTGGGCGGAGGCGGAACTTCAAATGCCGGGAATGATAGCGACGACAATAGCAGCGGTCAGATTAAGAGTGATATCAAAGCCAAGATCACCATGGCGCACTGGGTCGGGATCGGGGCAATGGAGAAGGCCAGCGTGAATACCGTACTGAAGCAGCTGAAAAAGGATTATCCCAATATCGATGTGGAAGTTAACTTCGTCAGCGGTGATTACTCCACGAAGATGTACGCAAACCTGGCGGCAGGCAAGGAACCGGATGTTTTCATGGTGGAGGACGGTGTCTTCGGAAACTGGGTAAAGGCAGGCGTGCTGGAAGATCTGACACCCTATGTGGAGAAAAGCACCGAGCTTGATACCAGTGCAATCTGGGAGTCCGCCATTTCCAGATATACCTATGACGGGCAGAAGCAGGGCAGCGGGGATTTATACGTGATTCCGAAGGATATCAGCCCACGGGCACTCTACTATAATAAGGACCTCCTGAAAAAGTACGGTGTGGAGGAGCCATCCAAGACTACGCCCATGACATATGAGGAGTTTGTGGACTTCTTAAAGAAGCTTACCCATGCGGAGGATGATGTCTGGGGAATCCCGCAGATCAGTTGGGAGTGCTTTACCCGCTCGGCGGGAACTTCACTTCTTTCCTCCGACTATAAGAGCAGTAACCTGGATGATCCGAAGCTGATCCAGGAATTTCAGAATATGGCGGACCTGATCCAGGTGCATAAGGTTACACCGCCATCGGCGACCCTAAGCAGTGAGGGCGCTCTGATCATGTTCCAGACGGGAAAGGCGGCATGCTTCGATGGAGCGATCTACAATCTGATGAGCGTGATGGATTTCGATTTTGACTGGGATGTGTGTCCGCTTCCGGGTGAGACGGAGGATCCCTATGCCTCCGGCTACACAGGCTCGGTAGGCTATGCTGTTTCTAAGAACAGTGAAAATAAGGAAGCAGCCTACATCGTAGCGGAATACTTTGCCACCAGGACGGGACAGGAGATCCTTTGCAATATGGGCTTTAATGTGCCGCTTTATAAGGATATGGCGCCTTCTGAGGTTACCACCAAGAAGGGAACTAAGGTGAGCATGGAGGTGTTTATGCAGGCGGCTGAACACCAGCAGCCGGTGGACATCGCGTTTACGGATAACGATCAGTGGTATACCGTTCTGGCTACCAGGCTGCAGCCGTTGTGGAACGATGCCGGAACGAAGGCTTCCAAGCTGCTGCCATCGATCAAAGCGGAGATTGACAGTCTTCTGAAACAATAGGGAAGGATACTGCGGTATGAAAAAGAAAGAAAAACTGTGGGGATTTGTATTCATTGCCCCACTGTCCATCGGAATACTGATGTTTGTGCTGGTTCCATTCCTGTATTCGCTGTTCGTGGCATTTTCAGAGTATGACTTGATCAATCCTCCGAAGTTTACGGGGCTCGAAAATGTTCGTCGGTTGCTTACGGATCAGTATTTTTGGCAAAGCCTTAAGAATTCATTCATCAATTTGCTGGGTGTGCCCATTGCCATGGCCTTAAGTCTTGGAGCAGCGGTTCTGCTTACGAAGATACGGAGACTGTCGAATTTCTTTCGATCTGTTTTCTTCCTGCCGGTCATATGCTCCTCCGTGGCGGTGTCCTTTATGTGGAAATATATGCTGGATTATAATTATGGCATCATTAACTGGGCGCTGGAGCGTCTGGGCCTTGAGAAGATTCTGTTTCTGTCAGGAAAGACAGCTATGCCCTCCATGATCCTCATGGGAGTATGGGGCGGCATCGGGATCATTATCCTGCTGTATTATTCCGCGTTGCAAAATGTGCCAAGAATGTATTATGAGGCGGCAATGATCGACGGAGCCGGAGCCTGGCAGCAGTTTGTAAAGATTACGCTTCCGGCCATCTCACCGATCACGCTTTATATTCTGGTTACGCAGCTTATCGGAGCCCTGCAGGATTCCACCCGTTTCATGGTCATGTCCGGAAACGGCAATATGGAGGAACTGACTACGGCAGGTGTCTATGTATACCGGCAGACCTTCACCTTCGGAGCGCCGGGCTACGGAAGCACGGTGGCCTGGGTGCTTGGACTGGTGATTATGGCTTGCACCATACTGAACTTTATTTTTTCAAAAAAATGGGTTTCCTATGACAGCTAGGAGGGCAGAATGAAGAAAATCGTAACTATCATAAAATATGCGTTGCTGACCCTGTTGGCTGTGCTGATCGTATTGCCGATTCTGTGGATGGCAATCTCGTCCTTCAAGGATACCGGAGAGATTTATGCCAAGGAGATCGTGTGGCTTCCGAAGCACTTCCGGTGGGAAAATTATGCAGATGTGCTGAGCGGAACCTATCTGATACGGAGTTTCCTTAATTCGCTGATGATCACGATCCCGCCGGTCTTTATCGGAGTGCTTACCAGCGCCATGGCCGGGTATGCGTTTTCAAAACTGGATTTCCCCGGAAAAAATGTGATCTTTGTGTTGATGTTTGCTACGATGATGATTCCGGGTGTTGTCACAATGATCCCAGCCTATCTTCTGTTCAATGCTTATGGCTGGCTGGATACGTTGCTTCCCCTGCTGATCCCCGGTATGTGCGGCTCTGTCACTACCATGTTTTTTCTGCGGCAGTATCTGTCAGGTCTGCCAAACGAACTGAAGGAAGCGGCATTGATCGATGGATTGTCCCATGGCGGAGTGTTTTTTCGCATCTTTCTGCCCTTGGCGAAGCCGGCTATGCTGACACAGCTGATATTATCTTTCAATGGCGCGTACAACGACTATATGGGACCGCTCTTGTATATCAATGATGAGAAATGGCAGACCATTCAGATTGTATTAAACAGCTTTGTCTCGGAATATCAATCCAACTGGCAGTACATGCTGGCAGGCTCCGTCCTGGCACTGCTGCCCACCATGGTGCTCTTTGTGTGTGCCCAGAAGTACTTTGTGGAAGGAATCGCATTTACCGGGATTAAGGCGTAAGAAGATAAAAACAGGAAGAAGGAGGTTGAAAGATGAACAGGAAAAAGAAAGTGCTGGCAGTTGTGGCGGCTGTTTTGACGGCAGGGCTGGCGGTGGGACTGATCGTTCCCGGAATTGTGATCGCGAAACGGGAAGCAGGCAAGACCAGTGTGCGGTATGAGGCGGCGGACGCAGGGGACAGAGAACTTCTGGCGGGAGCAGTGGAGCCGGAAGCTCTTGAGGCTGGCGGATATGCGCTGAAAGGGGCGGATTATCGCTTTGAGCTCTATCTGTCGGAGAATGGATATGCTTCCAGGATCCTGGATGGACAGGGCGATGTGGCGATGGAGCAGGAAGCGCCTGTTGTCATTCAGATCAAGAAGGAAGCGGAGGAAACCGATTACCTGGGAAGTAATTCCGAGACAGAGCTTCTTAAGGCAAATTATGAGAAGCTGGAGGTAACAGAGAATACGGTCGTTGCCACCGCCATTGTGAAGAGTGAGGCAGGAAGCCAGTTCTTTGTCAGTGACCAGTATGTCGTGTGTGAAGACGGCAGGGGCTTCCTCCTGGATCGTGATATCAAGGTCATGACGCAAGGAGCGGGTGATGAGGGCTTTAATTCCTTTGTGAAGTTCCGGGAAAAGGACGCAGGGACCAGCGAAGCTTATGAATACTTTATGCCGTCGCTTGTTATTAAGGATGAGAAGAATCTATCTAATACGGCCATCGGTTCTGATCTTTCATTGGACTATGTCTGGGCCAAGGACAGCCATATGGGGCTTCCCATGGTCATGACCCGGAATAAGGAGACAGGAAATACCTTCTCCCTTGCACATGTAACTTCCGACTCCGATACGGGGATTGATGAGAGTGATGGAAGCTGGATCGTGAGCAAGAATATCTGGTATGCCAGCCTGGGAATCTCTAATGTGGACGGCTATGTCAGTGTGGATGTCTGCTATCCCGGCATGGAGGGAGACATCAATTATCAGACTGCTACACCGGGTATGGTGCGCAGAAGCCATCCGGTGCGGGATGACGTGGTTCACACGTATCGAGTGGCGTTTGAACCCGGAAGCTATGAGAGCTTCAATGATGCCATGGTTACATCTTATCAGAATGCCTATGAGCGGATGCCTGTACCCGAAGTGGAGGCGGATATTGCCAAGGTGTATGAAGTGACAATGAATCTGTTTGATGAGTATACCTACGAGTATGCCAAAGGCAAGATGGGTATGCCATTTGCCATCGATCTGGATGGAGAGATTCCGGCCACAGATTATGTCATGGGCTTTGTAGGGCAGCAGACATCTCTGGGCTTTCACCTGATCCGGAACGGTGTGGCGACCGGTTCTCAGGAAGAGATCGAGAAGGGGCGAGCCGTTATTGATTTCTGGGTAAATGAAAGCTTCACGAAATATGGCTTCCCAAGAATATGGTTTGGAACGGCAGCCAATGTATGGGCCGGACCGGACATTGCGCCTTCTTATATCCGCAATATGAGCGATGGTATGGAGAGCATTTTGGATGCGTATCTGGAGGAGAAGCAGGCCGGCACAGAGCAGACGATGTGGATGAAGCGCCTGGTGACCTTTGCAGATTGGCTGGTGGATGTACAGGGAGAGGACGGTTCCTATTGCAGAGCCTACAACCAGGATACCGGAGAACCCTATTCCGTGGATGATGGAAAGGACTGGACCGGTGGCAATAATTCAGCGTGCCCGGTGCGGTTCCTGGTACGGATGTATGAGCAGACCGGAACAGAGAAATATCTGACCGCGGCAAAAAGAGCCGGGGAATATATCTATAACACCGACTACCAGAATGGAAAGTATTACGGAGGAACACCGGACGGGCAGAATAAGCTGGACAAGGAAGCGGGGATCATGGCTATGTACGCATTTGATGCCCTCTATGAGCAGACGGGTGACGAGAAGTGGCTGACAGCATCCGAACATGCTGCGGTTCAGGCAGCGTCCTTTGTATATACCTTTGACTTCAATGTCTGGGGGAGTGAGACTTACAATATCTACCGTGATCTTGTGGGAACCTCCGGGCTGTCCGTCATAGCGACCGGCGGCAATTCAACGGATACTTTTGCAGCTGCGTTGTATTATGAGTTTTTCAAGCTGTATGTCTATACGGGAAAAGAGTTCTATTATGATTTTGCGAAGCTGTTGCAGAACAACACGAAGCAGTTTATGTGTATCGATGGCAGCCTGCCCTACGGCGCGGACGGACTTGTGTGTGAGGCACAGGATATTGCCCGGCAGTTCTACAATTACAGTGTAGACTGTTGTCTGCTGTGGTGTAACATCACTATGATCGAGCCCATCGCTTCTATGGAGGATACCTTCGGTGTGGCCACGGTGGAAGAAGCGAAGGAGATGGGAAGTGAGAAGCTTAAGTCCAGTCTTGAAGCGTTTGGAACCGGAGGAAAATACCGGTAAAATAACACGGAAACAATCGACTTTTGACGGAAGGAAAAGGATTGTTAAGAAGGGAGATGAAGGTTTTGTCAGGTAAGAAAAGAAGATGTGCTGCATGGATAATATTACTGGCGTTGCTTTTTGTGACGGTGCTGCCCGATACAGCTCTGGTGAAGGCAGCTCCGGATGACACAGGGAGTGTGGGCGCGGTCTGGCAGCATCTGAGTGATTATGAGAAGGATCTTGGAACAGTCGTCTATGATGAGACCACGGGAGTTATGAGCTTCCCGGCCGTAGATGACGGCTGGAGTGCCCGCATGGTCAATACCCAGTTGGATCTGTCCGGGAAAAACTGGGCAGTTGAGTTTGACACAGATCTGTTAGGCGGCGAGCTGGTCGTCTGTCCGGCATATGAGGACGCGGTGCATTTTGCGGGACTGGGTATCGACTTTGGAGCGTCTGTGCTGGATGGAATTGTGTACAATGAGGGAATGGTGGACGATTTTGGTTATATGTCCGGCTATGCGGGAATCGTGCCGGCACCGGGGCTTTCCCTGAAGGGGCGCATAAAGATCGAATTCCGCAATGGTGCGAATGGAGGACTGTCAGGCGGAACCGCAACGGTGTATCAGAAGAAGGACGGGGAGGCAGATTATACAAAGTATGGCACCTATACCTTCGAAGACAACATCGTAGATACGGCGGCACCGAACCGTCTGCTGATCCAGCTTCGTCTTGGACTTGGAACGGTTTCCAATATTGCAGTTACAGAGATCACGGATTCAACACCGGATCCGGACAACCCGGGTGAGACGAAGACCTGGCAGCATCTGAGCGATTATGAGAAGGATCTTGGAACAGCCGTTTACGATGAGACCACGGGGGTTATGAGCTTCCCGGCTGTGGATGAGGGCTGGAGTGCCCGCATGGTTAATACCAAGTTGGATCTGTCCGGGAAAAACTGGGCGGTGGAATTCGATGTGGATTTACAGGGTGGCGAACTGGTCGTCTGTCCGGCATATGAGGATGCAGTGCATTTTGCAGGACTGGGTATCGACTTTGGAGCGTCTGTGCTGGATGGAATTGTGTACAATGAGGGAATGGTGGACGATTTTGGTTATATGTCCGGCTATGCGGGAATCGTGCCGGCACCGGGGCTTTCCCTGAAGGGGCGCATAAAGATCGAATTCCGCAATGGTGCGAATGGAGGACTGTCAGGCGGAACCGCAACGGTGTATCAGAAGAAGGACGGGGAGGCAGATTATACAAAGTATGGCACCTATACCTTCGAAGACAACATCGTAGATACGGCGGCACCGAACCGTCTGCTGATCCAGCTTCGTCTTGGACTTGGAACGGTTTCCAATATTGCAGTTACAGAGATCACGGATTCCACACCGGATCCGGACAAGCCGGGTGATCCGGAGGAGAATAAGACCTGGAAACATATCAGTGATTATGAGAAAAATATGGGAACGGTAACCTTTGATGAAACCAAAGGTACCTTGAATTTCCAAAAGCCGGATGACGGCTGGAGCGCCCGCATGGTCAATACCGAACTGGATCTGTCCGGGAAAAACTGGGCGGTGGAATTCGATGTGGATTTACAGGGCGGTGAACTGCTGGTGTGTCCGGTCTATGAGGATGCAGTGCATTTTGCAGGAGTCGGCATCGATTTTGGCGCCAATATCCTGGACGGGATCGTGTTCAACGACGAGCTCAAAGATGATTTCTCTTATATGAGCGGATTCCGTGATCATTATGAACAGGTACCCGGCCTTGTAAAGAAAGGACGTATACGGGTAGAGTTCCGAAACGGCGCCAATGGCAGCTTGTCAGGGGGCGCAGCGATTGTGTACCAGAAGGCAGACGGGGAAGCAGAATTCGTGAAGCTTGGAACCTTCGGATTTGATGAAAATGTGGATGACACGGAACTGCCAAACCGCTTGCTGTTCCAGCTACGGGCAGGTATGGGAACTGTGTCCGGTATTACGGTAAGTCCTATTTCAGATGAAATATATGTACCTGAAAAACCGGCAAAATGGGTGCATATTAATTCCGTTGAGGAGCAGCTGGGCTATATTTCCTATGACGAGTCTTCGGATACGATGACGCTGAAGGATTGCATCGGCTGGGCCGGTCGGCTGGTTAATACGGAGATCGATGACATTTCTGGGCAGAATTTTGCAGTTGAGTTTGATGCGAATCTGGGAAATGAAGGCATTATCGGTATCATGCCTTTTTACGAGGATGCACTTAAATGGTATGCCGTAGGATATGATATGCTGGGCTGTCGTCTGGATGGTGTAGGTATCATGGGCACAAAGGAAGATGGAACGTTGAATGTGATCGATGAACTGGCCTATATAGATGATACGATCTATCCGGCCGGCGGAATTCTGGTAGCACCGTCTATCTATGGAGAGGATGTACGGCTGCGTGCGGAATTCTTCCTGGGTTCCGGGGGTACCATGGCCGGTGGGACAGCCTGCTATTACTACAAGGTGAAGGGATCAAATACATGGAAGGCACTGGGACGTTTCCTGCTGCCGGATACCATTGAAGACGATCCAAACGTTCCAAACAAGCTGATGATCTATGGACATTTGGTCAATGGAACCATCAAGAATATTGAGGTGTACCAGAACATTACGGAGAGCCTTCTGCCACGTTCAACTGCTTCATCTGAGAAGTGGGGCTATGTGTCGAAACGGGAGCAAATCAGCGGAACTGCGTATTTCTCGGATTCGAAGGATGCGATGACGCTTTTGTATGACGCGGGATGGAATTCGCGCATGGTATCCCTGACGACGGATGATGTGACCGGAAAGGCATTTGCTCTGGAATTTGAGGCAGATTTTGCTTCCGGCGGTGCGATCGGAATCATTCCGTTTTACGAGAACGAGGATAACTGGTACGGCATCTATCTGGATCGCGGCGGCGGACTTATCGATGGCGTGGGATTCGCCAATGGCAAGATGATTGATAATTTTACCTATATTGACAGTACGCTGCATGCTTCTGTTCGGGCGCTGGAGCTGCCTGCTACGGGAAAGTTCCGTATGCGTTTTGAGTATTTCCCAAATCAGGATGGGAAAGCGAACGGAGCTACTTGTAAGATCTTCTACCGCACGGTTGTAGGTGACCAGAGCAGACCCTGGCGTTTTGCCGGTGAATTCACCATACCGGATGAGGTTGTTGATCATGAGAATGTGAAGAACCGTATCGCAATCCATGGACGCCTGATGAGTGGGACACTGAGTGCTATCACCGTAGAAGAGATAGCAGCGGATACCAAAACCGTGTATTATCAAGAGGGCGAATATTTTGAAACAGGCTACCCGGATGACAGCTATACGGAGGGAAATGCCGGCGTCCTTAAGATCACGGAGTTTGGCAGCGCACCCTGGTATAGCATTGCGATGATCGCCGGAGGTTGTGTATTGATTCTGGCCGGGGCTGCCATTCTGATCATAATAATTATGAAAGGAAAGAGAAAAGCAGATTGCATTTCCACCTCAAATAAGCTATAACTATAGTTAGAAACGGAGGTGCATTATGAGTCGATATAAACGGATATTTCTGATTGTTCTGGATTCCTTCGGGGCGGGTGCCATGGAGGATGCCGGGGATTACGGGGACGAGGGAGCAGATACCATGGGGCATATCGCAGAGGCGGTGCCGGATCTGACCCTGCCGAATCTGCAGAGGCTTGGGCTGGCGAACCTGCGGGAGTTGTCAGGCATTGCACCCGTGCCGGAGCCACTGGCATATTTTACGACCTTAAAAGAACGGAGCGTTGGAAAGGATACCATGACCGGCCATTGGGAGATGATGGGCTTAAAGACGGAGAAGCCTTTTGTCACCTTTACGGAGAATGGTTTTCCACCGGAACTGATCCGGGAACTGGAGGAGCGGACCGGGCATAAGGTCATTGGGAACAAGAGCGCCAGCGGAACAGAGATCATTGAGGAGCTGGGGGAGGAGGAAATCGCCACCGGGCATATGATCGTCTATACGTCGGCGGATTCTGTGCTTCAGATCTGCGGAAATGAGGAAACCTTTGGCCTTGAGGAGCTGTATCGCTGCTGCGAGATTGCCAGAGAGATTACCATGAAGGATGAGTGGAAGGTGGGGCGCGTTATCGCAAGGCCATACGTTGGCCGGAAAAAGGGCGAGTTCAAGCGAACCTCCAACCGTCATGACTATGCCGTAAAGCCATTTGGAAAAACAGCCCTGGATGCTTTGAAGGAGGCGGGCTTTGACGTGATCTCTATCGGGAAGATCCGGGATATCTTCGATGGGGAAGGGATTACCGAGGCGGTTAAGTCCAAGAGCTCTGTGGAGGGTATGGAACAGACCATCGACATGGCAGAGAATAAGGATTTTACAGGATTGTGTTTTGTGAACCTGGTGGATTTTGATGCGCTCTGGGGACACAGGCGGAATCCGGAAGGGTATGCCAGGGAGCTGGAACGGTTTGACGGAAAGCTGGGAGAATTGTTGCCTGTGCTGAAACCGGATGATCTTCTGATACTCACTGCCGACCACGGAAACGATCCCACCTATTCCGGGACCGATCATACCAGAGAGAAGGTGCCGTTTATCGCTTGTGCGAAGAACTTTACGGGCAGCGGGCCGCTGGCGGAGCGGGACAGCTTCGCAGATATCGGTGCTTCGGTAGCTGAGAATTTCGGCGTGGCGATGCCGGAGGGAACCATTGGCAGATCGCTGCTTACAGAACTTGTGTAGAAAGAGGGCGCGAGCAGAAAGCTATCTTATGGAAACGAGTTCTGACCGAACAGGAGTATAAAGAACAAAGGGCACTGGAGCGAAAAGCTCCAATGCCTTTTTTAAGCGGAGGAGGAGGGATTTGAACCCTCGCGCCGGTCACCCGACCTACTGGTGTTCGAAGCCAGACCCTTCAGCCGCTTGGGTACTCCTCCATGTTGTCTGCTCAGCTTTATCGTCCTTCTTGGACTGGCCGAACTGATATTATTATAACATGATTTTCAAAAAAAGCAACGAAAAAATCTTGTGGACAACAACGGAATGGTATATTATAGTGAAAGAGAGATTTTTTCAAAAAGGATGTGAATGTATGAAGCGGATCGGGATGCTTACAAGCGGCGGCGACTGCCAGGCGCTGAATGCCGCCATGCGCGGTGTGGTGAAGGCTCTTACCAACAATGTGGACGAGCTGGAGATATATGGATTCTATGAAGGATATAAAGGATTGATCTATGGCAATTATCGTTTGCTGACAGCCAAGGACTTCTCTGGGATCCTCACAGTGGGCGGGACGATCCTGGGAACTTCCCGGCAGCCCTTTAAGCTTATGCGGACACCGGACGCGAACGGGCTGGACAAGGTGGAGGCCATGAAGCAGACGTATCACAAGCTGCGTCTGGACTGCCTGGTGATCCTGGGCGGCAACGGCACACAGAAGACTGCCAACCTGCTGCGGGAGGAAGGACTGAATGTGATCCATCTGCCGAAGACCATCGACAATGATATCTACGGTACGGATGTGACCTTCGGCTTCCAGAGTGCCATGGACATCGCCACGGATGCCATTGACTGCATTCACACCACGGCAGCTTCCCATAACCGGGTGTTCATCGTGGAGGTTATGGGGCATAAGGTGGGCTGGCTGACCCTGTATTCCGGTGTGGCCGGCGGAGCAGATATCATCCTGATCCCGGAGATTCCTTATAATATCGATAAAGTGGTGGAAGCCATTCAGAAGAGAAGCAACGCAGGGAAGAGATTCACCATCCTGGCGGTGGCGGAGGGCGCTATTTCCCAGGAGGACGCGAAGCTTACCAAGAAGGAATACAAGGACAAGGTGAAGAAGAGGCCATATCCTTCGGTGTCTTATCAGATTGCTGCCGAGATCGAGGAGCGGGGAGGCTTTGAGGTGCGCGTGACCGTACCGGGGCATACCCAGAGAGGCGGTAGCCCCTGCCCTTACGACCGTGTGCTCTGCACCCGTCTGGGCGCTGCAGCAGCCCGGCTGATCCTGGACAACGAATATGGCTATATGGTTGCCATGACTGACGGGGAGACGAAGAAAGTGCCGCTGGAGGATGTGGCGGGCAAGCTTAAGATGGTGGATCCTGCGTGCAAAATAATCCGGGAGGCGAAGCTCATCGGAATCAGCTTTGGAGATTGATATGTCGTATACAGCTTTATACCGGAAGTTCCGCCCCCAGGAGTTCGAGGACGTCAGGGGTCAGGAGCATATCGTAACAACTTTGAAGAATCAAATAAAAGCAGACCGTATCGGGCATGCGTACCTGTTCTGCGGCACGCGGGGAACCGGAAAGACCACCGTGGCCAAGATTTTTGCCAGGGCGGTGAACTGTGAGCATCCGGTGGATGGAAGTCCCTGTGGCGAATGTCCTTCCTGTAAGGCTATTCAGGAGGGGACGTCCATGAATGTCATCGAGATCGATGCGGCCTCCAACAATGGCGTGGACAATATCCGGGAGATCCGGGAGGAAGTGGCATATTCGCCCACGGAAGGAAAATATAAAGTCTACATCATCGATGAGGTTCATATGCTGTCGATAGGAGCGTTTAATGCGCTCTTAAAGACCTTGGAGGAGCCGCCGTCCTATGTGATCTTTATCCTGGCCACCACGGAAGCAAATAAGATCCCCATTACCATCCTGTCCCGTTGCCAGCGCTATGATTTTCGCCGGATCACTATTGATACCATTGCGAAACGCCTGCAGGAGCTGGTGGACACAGAGCAGGTGGACGCGGAGGAGAAGGCCATCCGCTATATTGCCAAGGCGGGGGATGGCTCCATGCGTGATGCCATTAGCCTGTTAGACCGGTGCATTGCCTTTTATCTGGGGCAGAAGCTGACTTATGACAATGTGCTGGAGGTCTTGGGAGCTGTGGACACGGAGGTATTTGGCGTTATGCTCCGCAAGATTCTTTCGCGGGATGTGAGCGGCGTCATTGCCGGATTGGAGGAGCTGTTCATCCAGGGCCGGGAGCCGGGGCAGTTTGTGACAGACTTCACTTGGTATCTGCGAAACCTTCTGCTGCTGAAAAGCTCAGAAAATATGGAAGATGTGTTGGACATCTCCAGTGAGAATCTGGTATTATTAAAGGAAGAGGCGTCGCTGATAGAGACGGAGGAGCTGATGCGGTATATCCGGGTTTTCTCCGAATTGTCCAACCAGATACGCTATGCTACACAGAAACGTATCCTCATTGAGATTGCACTGATAAAGTTATGTAAACCGAAGATGGAAGAGAACCTGGACTCCCTGCTGGCCAGAATTGGTGAGTTGGAGAAGCGGATGGAGCAGGGGATTCCTGTGGCGCCGGGCGGCGTTCCCTACGGAGCGGGCGGTGTAGCAGGAAGCCCTTACGGAGCGACTGGTGCAGACGGAATGAACTACGGAGCCGGTGTCGCAGGTGGCGGACAGATGCCTTATGGGGCGGACGGCGCCGGAGCAGGGAATCGCCCGGTCTTGCCGAAAGCCATTCCGGAGGATGTGCAGCAGGTGGTAAAAAACTGGCGTTCCATCATTCAGGATATGCCCGGCGGTACCCGCACTTACCTGAAGAAGGCGCATCTGAGCCTGGGCAGCGACAATGCCCTGCTGATCGTTCTTGACGATGAGGTGGCGGAAGGTTTTATTAATTCTGAGGATCACAAGAAGGAGCTTAAGGATGCTATTTCCGCGAGGGTCGGGAAGGAAGTCGAGCTTCAGATCAGGCAGAATGACAGTGGGTTTCCGGCGGAACAGGTATACCCGGATATCGAAAAGCTTATAAATATAGATATTACCATTGAAGAAGACGAATAGGAGGATTAGAAAATGGCAAAAAGAGGTGGATTCCCAGGCGGTATGCCCGGCAACATGAATAATCTGATGAAGCAGGCTCAGCGGATGCAGAAGCAGATGGAGGAGGCTACCAAGGAACTGGAGGAGAAGGAGATCACAGCGGCGGCTGGCGGCGGTGCAGTGGAAGTTACCGTTTCCGGCAAGAAGGAAGTCGTGAAGGTGAAGCTGGCTCCCGAAGTAGTGGATCCGGACGATATCGAGATGCTGGAGGATCTGATCATGGCGGCGACCAATGAGGCGCTGCGTCAGCTAGAGGAATATTCCCAGCAGTCCATGGCGAAGATCACCGGCGGTATGGGCGGACTCGGCGGCGGATTTCCGTTCTAAGTAAAAGCAGAAGTCGTAATGAATGGAAGCCCCGGGAGTTCTTTATGAGCCGGGGCTTTCCATAGCAGGTCAGGAGTATGGAACTATGGAATACTACAGCAGGCAGATCAGCAAACTGATCGAGGAGCTGTCCGGGCTGCCGGGAATCGGCAGCAAGTCGGCACAGCGTCTTGCTTTTTACATTTTGAATATGCCGATGGAACACGTGGAACAGCTCTCCGGAGCCATTTTAAGTGCCCGGAAGAATGTCCGTTATTGCAAGCAATGCTACACACTGACGGATGATGAGCTGTGTCCCATCTGCCGCAATCCAAACCGCAACCAGAAGGTCATCATGGTGGTGGAGGATACCAGGGATCTGGCGGCCTATGAGAAGACCCAGAAGTATGAGGGCGTTTATCATGTGCTGCACGGCGCCATCTCGCCCATGCTGGGAATCGGGCCGGGTGATATCCGGCTGAAGGAGCTTATGCAGCGGCTTCAGGGAGATGTGGACGAGGTGATCATTGCCACCAATTCCAGCCTGGAGGGCGAGACTACGGCCATGTACATCAGCAAGCTTATCAAACCAACCGGGATCAAGGTTACACGTATCGCCAGCGGCGTGCCGGTGGGCGGTGATCTGGAATACATCGATGAGATGACACTGCTGCGGGCCTTAGAGGGCCGGGTGGAGCTATAGTTCGTCCGTTATAATATCGGTAAGTGCATTTTTGTCGCATAGGATATAGGTGGAGCGCTTGCCGATCTTCCCGCTGTCGCACAGAAAATATTTTTTGGCCGATTGCCGCAGCAGGACGCGGCGCATATGTGTTTCCGATTCACTGTAATCGTAGACGATGCCGTCGCAGTAGCCGCTGCTTGAGAAGAAGAATGCATCGTAATAAACACTTTGTGCCATGCTTATGGCATATTCACCGGAAAATACCTTTGAGACGCGGTCATATCGCCCGCCCAGGCAATAAACGGTGATGTTGGATGAGGCCAGGGCACTGCAGAGCTCGGCACTGTAGGTATATACCGTGAGACCATTCTTGCCGGCAAGATAAGGTGCCATATGCAGGCTGGTCGAGGAAGCATCGATAAAGATCGTGGAATTATCAGAAACCAGCGCTGCCGCTTTTCTTGCGACGGCGTCTTTTGCTTTGTGATTTTTTTGAAGCCGCAGCTCAATCGGGGTGTTTATATCATCCCTTTTCAGCTCTGCACCGCCGTAGCTTCGCTTTACCAGTCCCATCCGCTCGAGCTCGTTCAACTGTCGGCGGACCGTGGATTGGCTTGTAAAGGTTGCGGCGGCAATATACTTCACCGTTGCGTATCCGTTTTCTTCAATGATTTTCAGAAGCTCGTCTATTCTTTCGTCTTTCATACCCAATCTGCTCAATCGTTCAAAAATTGTGTTAAAAATGCGCGTTTGTAGGTTTGATTTTGAATTATATGCGTATTTTGCACCACTAATTGCGCATTTTTGCTCATTTGCTATAATGATAGCATAAACTTATCCGGAGGTCAACACATGCGAGCGCAGGGACATTCCGGAATCAAACTTAGGAGGAGCGAAAATGATAGAGAGAAAATGTAGTTGTGAAATGGGCGTGCATCGTGCACCACTTGAAAAATACGTGATAGAAAGCGGAGCTGTCCGACGGCTGCCGGAGCTGCTTGCAAATTATAGCCGCGTATATATGGTGTGTGATGATAATACCTACCGTGTGCTTGGAGCGGAAGTGGAGAAGATTCTCAGTGAGGCGGGAAAGTTTTCTCATAAGCATATCTTGACAGGAGAGGTTTTGCCGGACGCGCGAAACATCGGCGATGTTCTGATCCACCTGAACGATCCGAAGGCTGATTCCGATATTTTTGAGTATTCACCGAAGCCTGATTTTATACTTGCCGTAGGCTCCGGCGTGATCAATGATGTCTGCCGCCTGGTTTCTTACCGCATCGGCTTGCCATACGGCATTGCGGGTACGGCACCCTCCATGGACGGATACGCCTCCGCCGGCTCACCGACGCTGTTCGACGGCACGAAGGCAACGATAAAGTGTACCACGCCGAAGATCATTGTGGCCGATCTTGACGTTATGCGGGAAGCACCGTTTGATATGCTGCTGTCGGGAATCGGGGATATGTTCGGAAAGTATACCGGCATTCTCGACTGGGAGCTTGCACGCGACTATAACGGAGATTATTATTGTGAGGAGATCGCCGATGAGGTTATAAAGGCAACGGATCTGTGTATGAAGAACGGCTATGATCTGAAGAACCGCAGCGCGGAGTGCATCGGCAATATCATGGAGGGCTTCATGGTAACCGGGCTTGGCATGGCATTTACCGGCAATTCACGCCCGGCCTCCGGTTCGGAGCATATCATTGCGCACGCATGGGAGCTGGAGAGTGTTGAAAACGGAAGCAAGCCCAATCTTCATGGACTTGAGGTTTGCGAGGGAACACGTATCGTTGCGGATATGTACCGCCTGCTGTATGCGGAGACGGACGATGCGCACTTAAAGGAGCTCATTGAAAAGTATCTCCCATACTTTGATGCCAGTGAGGAGTTCTGCGATAAGATGGATATGCCAAACGTGACTACGGATTATGATACGATGCTGCGCGGTGTAAAACGGGCGCTGGGCCTGCGGGACCGTTACACAATTCTTTTCTATCTGCGGGACAGGGGACTTTTTGAGCGGTATGCGGAATATGCTGTCAAGAGTGTATATAAGAGGTTAATTTAGGAAATTAATCATAGACAAGCATGGCTTTATGGAATATAATGGATATGTTCTATTATAACGTACACTCACGTCTCCTGCGCTGCAAACGCAGGAGACGGAGATATCATATTTCAAGGAGGGAGCATCATGAAATTCTTTATCGACACAGCCAAGGTTGAGGACATCAGGAAGGCAAACGATATGGGCGTAATCTGCGGAGTAACAACGAATCCGTCCCTGATCGCCAAGGAAGGCAGAGATTTCAAGGAGGTTATTTCTGAGATCACATCCATCGTGGATGGCCCGATCAGCGGCGAAGTGAAGGCTACTACCGTAGATACGGAAGGAATTATCCGGGAGGCAAGAGAGATCGCAGCCATCCATCCGAATATGGTGGTGAAGATTCCTGTAACCATAGAAGGATTGAAGGCCGTGAAGGTTCTGGCGGCAGAAGGGATCAAGACTAACGTAACCCTGGTATTTTCTGCGAATCAGGCGCTTCTGGCTGCAAGAGCAGGCGCTACCTATGTATCTCCTTTTGTGGGAAGACTGGATGATATTAATATGCCGGGAATTGAACTGATCCGGACCATCGCGGATATTTTCGCTATCCATGGTATCGAGACAGAGATCATCGCGGCAAGCATCCGCAATCCGATCCACGTCATCGACTGCGCAGAAGCAGGCGCGGATATTGCCACCGTACCCTACAGTGTTATTGAGCAGATGATGAAGCATCCCCTGACCGACCAGGGTATCGCCAAGTTCCAGGCAGATTACAAGGCTGTTTTTGGCGAGTAAGGTTCCCGGCGCATGTGCGCTGTGTGAGGAGTGGCAGGAAACTGCCAGATCCTTGAAAAATTGGCGCGATCGTTGCGCCGCAGGAGGAAAACATGCAGAATTTAGAACTTCAGAAAATGGCAAATGAGATCCGAAAGGGGATCGTTACCGCTGTTCACAGTGCCAAGTCCGGCCATCCCGGCGGCTCCCTGTCAGCGGCGGATATTTTTACATATCTCTATTTTGAGGAAATGAATGTGGATCCGAAGGATCCGAAGAAGCCGGACAGAGATCGGTTTGTATTGTCCAAGGGTCATGTGGCACCCGGCCTGTATGCGACTCTGGCGCATAAGGGATTCTTCCCGGTGGAGGATCTGCCTACCCTGCGTCATGTGGGATCATACCTGCAGGGACACCCGGATATGAAGCATATTCCAGGCGTGGATATGTCCAGCGGCTCTCTGGGGCAGGGCTTTTCCGCGGCAGTAGGTATGGCACTGGCAGGAAAGATGGATAAGATGGACTATCGTGTCTATGCACTGGCCGGTGACGGTGAGATCCAGGAGGGACAGATCTGGGAGGCGGCTATGTTCGCAGGAGCCCGTAAGCTGGATAATCTCTGCCTGGTGGTGGACAACAACGGACTGCAGATCGATGGAAATGTGGCCGATGTCTGCTCTCCATATCCCCTTGACAAGAAATTTGAAGCATTTAATTTTCATGTGATCAATATCAATGGTCATGATTTTGATGAGATCCGGGCAGCCTTTGCCGAGGCGCGTGCCACCAAGGGCATGCCGACGGCCATTATTGCCCACACCATCAAGGGCAAGGGCGTTTCCTTCATGGAGAACGAGGTGTCCTGGCATGGGAGCGCTCCCAACGACGAGCAGTATGCAGTCGCCATGGAAGATTTGAAGAAGGCAGGTGAAGCATTATGTCAGAAGTAAAGAAGATCGCTACAAGAGAGAGCTATGGTAATGCTTTGGCTGAGCTTGGAAAGGAGCATGAGAACCTGGTGGTTCTGGATGCAGATCTGGCCGGGGCAACGAAGACCGGAATCTTTAAGAAAGCATTTCCGGAGCGCCACATCGATTGCGGTATTGCCGAGGCCAATATGACCGGTATCGCAGCGGGTCTTGCCACCTGCGGGAAGGTGCCGTTCATGAGCTCCTTCGCCATGTTCGCGGCGGGACGTGCCTATGAGCAGGTACGTAACTCCATCGGCTACCCGCATCTGAATGTGAAGATAGGAGCTACCCACGCAGGTATTTCTGTGGGTGAGGACGGAGCTACCCACCAGTGCAACGAGGATATCGCTCTGATGCGCACAATCCCCGGCATGGTAGTAATTAATCCTTGCGATGATGTAGAAGCAAGAGCGGCGGTGAAGGCTGCCTATGAATATGTGGGACCGGTCTATCTGCGGTTTGGCCGACTGGCAATTCCGGTGCTCAATGACCCAGATACCTACAAGTTTGAGATTGGCAAGGGGGTTGTTCTCCGGGAAGGCAAGGACGTGACTATCGTGGCTACCGGGCTTTGCGTCAGCGAATCCGTTGCAGCAGCAGAGCTGCTGGCGGCAGAGGGTATCGATGCAGAAGTCATCAATATCCACACGATTAAGCCGCTGGATGAGGAACAGATCCTGTCCTCTGCCGCTAAGACAGGCAAGGTGGTTACGGTGGAAGAGCACTCCGTGATCGGCGGCCTTGGCAGTGTGGTATGTGATACATTGAGTGAGAAAGCACCCACGAAGGTGATGAAGATCGGAATCAATGACACCTTCGGTGAATCCGGCCCGGCTGTGGAGCTGATCAAAAAGTACGGCCTGGATGCGGAGAGCATTGCAAGGCGCGTGAAGGAGTTTGTGGGATAGAAAAGCAGCGTTAGGATTTTAATGGCAAGCAAATTGTGCTAAGAAAAGCGGGCTGATCTGTTATGCTGTAGATCAGCCTGCAAAAATGTAGATCGAACATTCTTTTGACACCTGCAAACGCCCATTTTATCAGGTTTTGCAGGTTTTCTTTTTGGTATCTTACCAGAATTTTTGTAGAACTTTCACAATCTTTGAAAAAATGTCCAAACCCTCTTGAAAAGTCTGTTTTTCCATGGTATGGTTTATCCATCTTAAGAGGATCTAAGCTTCTGGTGAACTCCACAGCTTATTCCAAAACTATTTTATTCCCGTGAACAATAAGTCAGACAAGAGCGAATCGGGGGATTGCGATTGTCGGGAGCGGGAAGAAATATCATTTTTTATCAGGAGGAGGAAATTTCTATGGCAGAAACAATTTTTCAAATTTACGACAAGGTGTTCAAAAAGGTTCTGACACTTTCAGCCAAGGCAATCATCAATCTTATCAACGGGCTCTTTTTTACCGTCTACCCACCGGACAGCACGGTGGATTATAACTGGACGGAGTTTGTGGATGATGGGTTGCGGAAAACATTGGCGGATACGATTATTACCATCAATCATACGGACAGTTATCATATGGAGGCCCAAATAACGGAGGAGGACAACATCATATTCCGGGTATTCCAGTATGGGTATGGGCATGCAGATAAGAATCGTGCAGGAGATGCGACAGGTGCTGTTCTGCGGTTCCCGGAGCCAAAGGTTATCTATCTGTGTCCGGCAGAGGAAGAGGCGGATGAGTACATGCTGACGCTGGATTTCGGCTCTCAGGGGACATTTCAATATAAGGTGCCGATATTCAAACTCCTGGACATCTCCCCGGAAGAGCTGAGTCGACGCAAGATGGTCATCCTGATACCGTTCCTTCTGTTAAAGCTGAAAAAGGTTATGGAGAAAGAACGTACACCGGAAAATCTGGAGGCATTGAAAAATCTTATTCAAAATGGTATAATCTGTACGATAGATGAAAATCTTCGGGTAGGTAATATCACGGTGGATGATGCACAGCGTTTGCGGCGTCTCACCCACAAGCTGTACCAGCATATCTACTCCCATTATGAAGAAATGGAGGCGTTGAATGAGATGACAGATGAATCCCTGATACTGGATATTGATATCATTGACATGGCCCATGAGAAAGAGCTGGAGAAGAAGGATAAGATTATAGCGGAGAAGGATAATGCTATAGCGGAGAAGGATAATGCTATAGCGGAGAAGGATAATGCTATAGCGGAGAAGGATAATGCTATAGCAGAGAAGGATAATGCTATAGCAGAGAAGGATAGCGTCATCGCAGAGCAGGAGCGAGAGCTGATCTTGCTCCGAAAGCGTTTGAGCGAGCTGCAAAAATAAGTATTATCAATAAGTAAACACGCTGCTTCCGGCCTCCAGGAAATGTGCCAGTTCTTCACGGTTATGGGTAATGTATTCATAGGTCAGGTAAAGCGGATCGATCCGTTCCACCAGCTCCCGCACGCCGGGGGCCGTGAAGGGCAAATGCTGGTCGATGGCAAAAATATGCTCATAGACCTGGCGAAAACGTTCCATGGGATCCTCAGGAAGTGATCTTGGCTGCGCCAACCAGTCCTTCACATAATCCCCGGTCAAGGATTGATGCAAATGTATCGCTTTTATATAAGGGAGAAGCACCTGATGTCGATCTAACATTGTGTTTAGATACGTCAGGGCTTCTTTCTGCGTCTTAAGCTCTAAGTTCGTGTGCAGAAAATGTCCGGTATCCAGTAGCAGCCCTTTCTTCGCATAGTGGATGTTGTCCAGCAGAAGCCCGGTGACAGCAGGATCCTGGAAGTTCAGTCCGGGCCACCAGAGATTCTCCATCAGAAAATAGAATGGATAATCCTGCCCGTCCAGCAGCGCATTGATCAGTTCACAGGCTGCCAGAATGACTTCCTTATCGGAGTGGAGGGGATGATAGGAAAAGCCCTCCTCATCGCTGACCTGGGTGACATGGAAAACCACATATTCTGCCTTCATATCCCTGGCAAAGTCCATATCCCGCCGATAGTGCTCCAGCAGAAAAGCACGGTCCTTCTGCATCCAGTCGCTGATACAGCAGGCGTGTACGCCAACGATCATGCCCGGTGCGATCAGAGGGCAGCAGGCAGGCGGCAGCTCTTTCTTGCCGTCCCAATAGGAGAAGGGCATCAATTCCAGCCCATCGCAACCGAAATGACGGTAGAAGCTTCTCAGATCCTCGCTGGAGTCAAAACGCTGTACGTCATCTTGTGAGGTGGTAAAGTTCATGGTGGTTTTCATGGGATATGATCCTTTTCATTTTTTCAAAAATTCTGAAATCCGCTTGTATTTCATTTGATTAGCGGAGAACTTCGCTTCTCATTATAACGGATGTCTTCTTTTTCTACAAGGCGTTGTAAGAAAACAACCTTTTTTATTTCAAACAATATTGTAATAGAAAAAATAATTTAAAACAACTTTATTG
>CAKSAI010000013.1 GCA_934434905.1 uncultured Lachnospiraceae bacterium
ATGAATCAAAACCTGTCATCGTACAAAATCTTTTACGCCGTAGCAAACACCGGGAATATCTCCAAAGCGGCCAAAGAGCTCTACATCAGTCAGCCTGCCATCAGCAAATCCATCCAGAAGCTGGAGGAAAGCCTTGGCACAAAGCTTTTCCTGCGAAGCTCCAGAGGCGTAACTCTGACGCCGGAGGGCTCTCTTCTCTACGGACATGTGAAGTCTGCCTTTGAGACACTGGATCTTGGAGAGGAGAAGCTGCGCCGCAGTCTCCAGCTTGGCGTCGGCCATCTGACCATCGGTGTCAGCTCCACGCTATGTAAATATCTCCTTCTGCCATATCTGAAGGAGTTCATCAAGCGCTATCCGCATATCGGCATCTCCATCGCCTGCCACTCCACCAATCATACCCTGCAGCTTCTGGAAGAGGGCAAGATCGATATCGGACTGATCGGCCAGCCGGATTCCTTCAAGGACCTGGAGTTCTACCCCTTACGAGAGATCGAGGATATTTTTGTAGCCACAAAGGATTACCTTCACAATCTGAAGCTCCGGGGCGTTGCGAAGACTGCTATCCTGCAAAACTCCGCCTTAATGCTCTTAAACAAAGAAAATATGACACGCCAGTACATCGACGAATACTTGATCCAGAATCAGATCGATGTGCAGGATGCCATTGACGTTTCTTCCATGGATCTGCTGATCGAGTTCGCCAAGATAAGTCTGGGCGTCGCCTGTGTCATCCGGGAATTCGTGCAAGACGAGCTGGCATGCGGCACACTGGTGGAGATTCCCCTTGGACATCCTATCCGCAAGCGTGCAGTCGGCTTTGCCTACAATAAAAACGGAAAGCTCTCCAAAGCTTTGGAAAGCTTTATCCGCTTCTATGAAAATAATTCCTATTGAGCTGCCCCGCCGTTGGACAATTCCAGCAGCTTAGCCTTCATCTCACCCTCGATCCGCTGCATCTCAGCCTCGGCCGCCATGCGCTTCTCGTGACCTTCCTTCTGGATTTTCAGAACCTCATCCAGGGTGCCGATCAGTGTGGCGTTGGTCTGGGTCAGCGTCTCGATGTCCACGATGCCCCGCTCCGCTTCCTTGGCAGTCTCCACACTGGCAACCTTCAAGGTCTCCGCGTTCTTCTTCAAGAGCTCATTGGTCATATCCGTCACCTGACGCTGCGCCTTGGCAGCCTGGGTGGAATGAGCCACGCCAAGAGCCAACACCATCTGGCTCTTCCACAGAGGAATGGTATTGACAATGGTTGACTGGATCTTCTCCACCATCTGGGTATCGTTATTCTGTACCAGACGAAGCTGCGGTGCTGTCTGGATAGAGATCAGTCTGGTTAGCTCCAGGTCATGAAGCTTCTTCTCGAAGCGGTTGCAGAGACTGTCCAGATCCTTCACCGCCTGAGCATCCTCCGGGAGACCGGATGCTTCTGCCTTGGCTGTCAGTGCCGGAAGTTCATTCTCACGCACATCGGCAAGCTTCTTCTTACCAGCCAGAATATACATGGAGATCTCTTTGAAATAGGTCTGGTTCAGATCATACATCTTATCCAAAACCGCAATATCCTTCATCAAAACAACCTGATGCTTCTCCAGTGCCTCACAGATCTGATTTACATTAGCCTCCGCCTTGTTGTACTTGGCCTTCATGCCTGCCAGCTTGTCGCCGCTCCGCTTGAAGAAGCCGAGGAATCCCTTCTCCTCTTCCTTTGTGTCAAAGCTTCGAAGCTCTGTCACCACATCGGTGAGCATCTCACCAACTTCACCCAGATCCTTGGTCCTTACATTCTCCAGAGCGCTCTCAGAGAAATCAGCCATCTTCTTCTGGGCGCCAACACCGTACTGAAGAATCATGCCGGAATTCTTAAGATCGATCTGCTTGGAGAAATCATCCACCATCTTGCGTTCCTCCGGTGTCAGGGTGCTCTCGTCAAAGACCGGAGCCACCGGCTCTTTGGTTCCCGGAACGGCACTTAAGACTGCATTGGTCTTAGCCTCCCCCTCAGGATCCAGTGTCAGGGTCAAGGTTGGTGCCGGAGTCGGAATGTTATTGAAGTCCTTTAATTCATCACTCATTTTACAAGCTCTCCTTCTTAGATTTATCATATTGGAAGCATTCTTCCTTTTTCACATTATTCCTGCTGACTGAACTCCTTGCCGGTCAGTCCCTCCTGGGCCAGCATGGTCTGCAGAACTGAAATATCCGTAGAGATATCCCAGGCGGTATCCTCAAAGAAGCTGTCAAGCAGATTCTCGAAGGCCTGGTTGATGGTATCCAGCGTATCTTCGATCTCCTTCTTTGAGCTTACAATGTTGGGGCCCTGCACCGGCTGGGCATCCATCTCCTCATAAGCCTTCAGAAGCTTCACCGTCGTCGGAAGATAATAATCCATGAACTTCCGAAGATCATCGATGAGCTCCGGGTGCTGCTCTACACGTTCGAAGATCTTCCCGATAACCAGCTCCATCCTGGAAATCTTCCTGGATATCTCCTCACCGGGAATGGCATCGTTGCTTCGCTTAATCTGATCCAGATATTGAAAACCCTCCCGGATCACTGCCTTGGCCTCCGGGCTGAGATTCGGATTCTTCCATGTCTCCTTCTGCTTCCCCTTGGCCTTCTGCTCTGTGGCATCCTGCTTCTGCTGCGCCGCCTGTTCCTGCTGTTTTATCAGCAGGGCGGCCTGCTGCCGCTGCTCCAGGCTGCTCTGAGCCGTCAGATACTGCCGGTATGCCTGATCCGTGACCATCAGACAGGTTCCCTGCTTGTCCAGATGCCCCTGCCGGAACATCTTACCGCGGATCATCTTCGTCAGATCCTTCAATACAAACCTTCTTGGCTTCTGCGCAATCCTCTGAAGTTCATCAATATTACAGAACTCCCGGCCTCCGAGATACTGTACATAGCGGCTGAAACGCTGCTGACGCTGATAGAGACTGACGCCGCTTCCGCCAAGCCACGCGCACAGTCCTGTGGGAATTCCGGTAATTATAAGAAGAATAATCGCATTTAGTAAACCATATTTTCCGAATGCCCATCCGGAAAGGCACATGATACATGCGATGACAAATGGTGTCATAAGCGCAAATCCGCCTATTGCCATAAGGACGGAAACAACCGTCATAAAGCTGTCATTGCGGTAACGCTGTGCCCGCATCGTCCGAAGAACCGCCAGAGAATCACCATTGCCGGTCTGCACAGGCTGCTGTCTGCCACGAAGCTGCTGGTTTGCCTGCTGTGCATAGCTTCGGTACTGCGCCTGCTGCTTTCGGTATGTCTGCTCCCACTGCTGCTTCTGCTGCTGACGGCTGTCCGCTGTTCTTTGCATGGATTCCTGTATCGTCTTTCCTGCCTGGCTCACGCTCTTTCCAACCTGATCCAGTGCTACGGAAACGGTCTTCTCAATGGCCTGATTCAGTTGTTTGAAATCCTGCGTCTCAACGGCGGACTCGACGATATTCTTGACCTCGTCCCCCAGTTGAGACCATTCCTGATTCTCCATTGCTGCCTCCTCTATGTATCGCTCATCATCTCACGGTATAGATTATATATGATTCCACATAAAAACTCAATAGCACAAGGCAAAAAATAAAAGTAAAAATAAAGTCAAAGAAAAACAAGGCTGCCGCATATGCGCCACAGCCCTGTTTATTGAAACCTTATATTACATTTCAAAAATCGTACTTCTTAGTTATTGATCAGCTTATCCTCGCCGTTCCAGCTATACAGCTTCCGGATCTCCTTGCCGATGAGCTCGGACGGATGCTCCGCCGCAAGCTTACGCATAGCCTTGAAGTGAACCTGACGGCCTGCCGGAGACATATCAAGCAGGAATTCCTTGGCAAAGGTTCCATCCTGGATATCGGAAAGAATCTTCTTCATGGTCTTCTTGGTCTCCTCGGTGATAAGCTTCGGCCCGGTCACATAATCGCCGTACTCTGCTGTGTTGGAGATGGAATACCGCATTCCCTCAAAGCCGGACTGATAGATCAGGTCTACGATCAGCTTCATCTCATGGATACACTCGAAGTAAGCGTTTCTGGGATCATAGCCAGCCTCAACCAGTGTCTCAAAGCCTGCCTGCATAAGAGCACATACGCCTCCGCAAAGCACTGCCTGCTCGCCGAAGAGGTCTGTCTCTGTCTCTGTGCGGAAGGTGGTCTCCAGCACGCCGGCCCGTGCGCCGCCGATAGCCAGTGCATATGCCAGTGCCAGCTCCAGAGCCTTACCGGTGGCATCCTGCTGAACAGCTACCAGACACGGAACACCCTTACCGGCCTGATACTCGCTGCGCACCGTGTGACCCGGTCCCTTAGGTGCAATCATAGTCACATCCACATCCTTAGGCGGAACAATGGTTCCGAAATGGATGTTGAAGCCGTGGGCAAACATCAGCATATTGCCTGCCTCCAGGTTAGGCTCGATATCCTTCTTGTACATATCGGCCTGCAGCTCATCGTTGATGAGGATCATGATGATATCTGCCCGCCTGGCTGCCTCCGCCGCTGTATATACCTCAAAGCCCTGCTCTTCTGCACGCTTCCAGGATTTGCTTCCCTCGTACAGTCCAATGATTACATGGCAGCCGGACTCCTTGGCATTCAGGGCATGTGCATGTCCCTGGCTGCCGTAGCCGATCACTGCGATGGTCTTGCCTTCCAGTAAGGAAAGATTGCAATCTTCCTGATAATAAATCTTTGCTTCTGACATTTTTATTTCCTCCTTAATGAATCATGATTCTTCTGTATTTAATCAAAATATCGCACATCGGAAATGCCGCGGTTAAGTCCGGTAATTCCCGTGCGGGCCAGTTCCAGGATCTCATAGCCCTCCACAAGTCCAAGGAAAGCATCCAGCTTGCTCTGATTGCCGGTAAGCTCGATAACCATGGAATTCTGCGTCACATCCACCACCTTGGCACGGAAGATATCCACCACGGAGATGATGGCCTGGCGATCCGTATCCTTGGCACGTATCTTCACCAGGATCAGCTCACGGCACACAGAATCTCCGTCCTTCAAGGTCTTGATATCAACCACATCCTCCAGCTTGGCAAGCTGCTTCTCGATCTGTTCTAAGATCAGATCATCCCCGCTGGCCACAATGGTTATTCTGGTAAATCTGGGATCTGCGGTCACGCCTGCCGATATACTGTCGATATTGTACCCGCGTCTGCTGAACAGACCGGATACGTGACTGAGCACGTTGGGGGTATTCTCCACCAGTATGGAAAACGCTCTCCTGTTCATGGGAGTCATCCTTTCCTTCATGATTACATATAACTTCTTTTAGAATTTGCCTGCCTTGGCAGCTTCCTCGATGGACACGGCAACTGCAACCGTCATACCAACCATCGGGTTGTTTCCTGCACCGATAAGACCCATCATCTCCACGTGTGCAGGCACGGAAGAAGACCCTGCGAACTGGGCATCGGAGTGCATACGGCCCATGGTGTCCGTCATACCATAGGAAGCGGGACCTGCAGCCATGTTATCCGGGTGAAGGGTACGTCCGGTACCGCCGCCGGAAGCCACGGAGAAGTACTTCTTGCCCTGCTCGATACATTCCTTCTTGTAGGTACCTGCAACCGGATGCTGGAATCTTGTCGGGTTGGTGGAGTTACCGGTGATGGAAACATCCACGCCTTCCTTGTGCATGATAGCTACGCCTTCGGTAACATCGTTGGCTCCGTAGCAGTTTACCTTCGCACGAAGTCCGGTGGAATAAGACTTCCGGAATACTTCCTTCACTTCGCCGGTATAATAATCCATCTCTGTCTCCACATAGGTGAAGCCATTGATACGGGAAATTACCTGTGCAGCGTCCTTGCCGAGACCGTTCAAGATTACGCGCAGCGGTTTCTTTCTTACCTTGTTGGCCTTCTCAGCGATACCGATAGCACCTTCCGCTGCTGCGAAGGACTCATGTCCTGCCAGGAAGCAGAAGCACTCGGTGGATTCCTCCAGGAGCATCTTTCCAAGATTACCATGGCCAAGACCAACCTTACGCTGATCGGCAACAGAGCCCGGAATACAGAAAGCCTGAAGGCCTTCACCGATGGCTGCCGCTGCATCTGCTGCTCTGGTGCAGCCCTTCTTGATGGCGATGGCTGCGCCTGTGATGTATGCCCAGCATGCATTCTCAAAGCAGATGGGCTGGATACCCTTGATCATGTCATAGACGTTCAGACCGGCATCCTTGGTGATCTTCTCCGCCTCTTCCAGAGAAGCGATTCCATAGCTGTTTAACACGGAATTAATCTTGTCAATTCTTCTCTCATATGATTCAAATAATGCCATTTTCTTATCCTCCTTATTCTGCTCTCGGGTCGATGATCTTCACTGCATCGTCCACACGTCCGTACTGACCCTTAGCCTTCTCCCATGCCGTGTTGGGATCGTCACCCTTCTTGATGAAGTCGGTCATCTTGCCAAGGCTTACAAACTGATAGCCGATGATCTCATCATCCTCGTCCAGTGCGATACCGGTCACATAGCCTTCTGCCATTTCCAGATAACGAGGTCCCTTCTTCAAGGTGCCATACATGGTACCAACCTGGGAGCGAAGTCCCTTACCCAGATCCTCAAGACCGGCGCCTATCGGCAGGCCATCCTCGGAGAATGCACTCTGGGAACGCCCGTAGATGATCTGCAGAGCCAGCTCACGCATAGCGGTGTTGATAGCGTCACAGACAAGATCCGTATTCATAGCCTCCAGCACAGTTCTTCCCGGAAGGATCTCTGCTGCCATAGCTGCGGAGTGCGTCATTCCGGAACATCCGATGGTCTCAACCAGCGCTTCCTGGATCACACCCTCTTTTATATTCAGGGTAAGCTTGCAGGCACCCTGCTGCGGAGCACACCAGCCAACGCCGTGTGTCAAACCGTTGATATCCTTTACTTCCTTTACTTTCGTCCATTTCCCCTCCTGAGGAATGGGAGCGCATCCGTGATTCACGCCCTGAGCCACCGGACACATTGTTTCAACTTCATGTGAATAAATCATGTGGGATCTCCTTTCAACCTTCTTATATCGTTATGTAATATTTCACACACTAACTCACATTTAAGCACATTTTGGCGGATTCGTCTAGTGGTTTTTTGTAAAAAAACAGAAAAAACACACTTACCGCTTCTCTACGACCTCACCCTGTGCTTTGTAAATGGAATTCTCCGGCACAACGCCCCTGACACTGGAAAGGGGATAAATATTGCTGTGCCGTCCGATAACGGTTCCGGGGTTTAAGACACTGCCGCAGCCGACCTCAACCTCGTCCCCCAGCATGGCTCCAACTTTCTTACGCCCTGTCTCGATAGTCTCTTCTGCAGCCTTTATCACGACCGGAGCTTTATCGGACTTCACGTTGGAGGTAATGGAGCCTGCCCCCATATGGGACTTGTAGCCCAGAATGGAATCGCCCACATAGTTATAGTGTGGAACCTGAACACGGTTAAAGAGGACAACATTCTTCAGCTCGGTGGAATTGCCGACCACCGCATTTTTTCCTACGATGGCATTGCCCCGGATGAAGGCACAATGGCGAACCTCAGCCTTCTCATCGATAATGACCGGCCCGTTGATACAGGCAGTCGGCGCCACCCTGGCGCTCTTCGCGATCCAGACATTGTCTCCACGCTTCTCATAAATGTTCTCATCCAGACTTGCTCCGAGTCTCATGATAAATGCCTCGATGTCCGGCAATACCTCCCATGGATACTCCGCATGCGCGAAGAGCTCTCCTGCGATGGTTTCCTCTAAGTTATACAAATTCTTAATTTTACACTGTTCCATACGAATCTCCTTCTATCAATCATGCAGATTACTTTCCCCTACACAGTTTTCTCCGCTTTCTTCCCGCCTTGTTCCGCCTTTTTTTCCTGTGCTGCTTTTTCTGTTTCCTTCGCAGACGTCCGTCCGCTGCTCCGGTAATACCCGGCCACATGCTGGAACTGTCCCCTGAGGACATGCTGGTTGTTAAGGCCAATCACTCCGCTGGTCCTTGAGCGGATGAAATGCTCCAGCTTATCCATGTATTCGCCGGGGCTTATCGTCCCCTCCGCCACATAGGTAAGTCCCTTCTCCCAGCTGGCAGTCAGTTCCGGGTTCAGCAGAGACTTGATGGATCCGTTCACCACATCGTAGATGATCTCCCCCAGAAGTGTAGGCGTGATCACCTGTGTCTTCTTGTTCAGATCCAGATACTTGTTGTTGACCAGCTTCTTCAATATCTCAGCCCTGGTGGCACTGGTTCCGATGCCGCTTCCCTTGATCTGGGCCCGCAGTTCCTCATCCTCAATAAGCTGTCCTGCATTTTCCATGGCAAGAATCATGGAACCGGAATTGTAGCGCTTGGGCGGTGAGGTCTCCCCCTCCTTGATATTTAAGTCCGTAACAGGCAACGTCATGCCCTTTTTCAGTGCGGCAATTTGCTCTAAAAATGTCTGGTCGCACTCCGTATCTTCGGAAACCGTATCCGACTCCTTTTTCTTCTGTTCCTGATCTGCCTCCTTTTTTTTCTTAAAAAAGGAGTATTCCATCACCTTCAGGTATCCGGGGTCCTTCAGTACCTTAAAGCTGGAAAAGAACTTCTCCTGCTTCATCTGTGTAATAAGACTGACCTTCTGATAAACCGCTGCCGGGTAGAAAATAGCCAGAAAACGGCGCACGATGGTCTCGTACACATGAAGCGCAGTGGGCGCCAGCCCCTTCATAGCTCCGAAGCCCTGCCCGGTTGGAATAATAGCGTAATGATCCGTGATCTGCTTATCGTTGACATACCTGCTCTTGGCGATCCCCTTGTAAGTTCCGCTATCAAGGATCTCCTGTGCAAATCCGGCCACACCCGGAATCGCCTTCAGGCCGCCGATATTCTTGTGAATCTCCTTAGCCACCGCGGTGGAGAGCACACGGGCGTCGGTTCTCGGATATGTCACCAGCTTCTTCTCATATAACTCCTGGACGATCCGAAGTGTCTCGTCCGGACTGATCTTGAACATCCGGGAGCAGTCATTCTGAAGCTCTGCCAGGTTGTAGAGAAGCGGCGGATTCTTATTCTCCTTCTTCTTCTCCAGTCCGGCTACCACTGCCTGGCCGATGCCTGGCACGGTCCCGCCCTCGCCTTCCGACAATGCTTCCGGTGCTGTCCCGCCTTCCGGCAAAGACTCCAACATTCCTTCCGGCATGCGTAGTTCCCGGATCAGTGCTTCCGCATCCTCTCTTTTCAAGAAGCCGTTCTCTTTATATAATTTCGGAGAGCCATAATAAGCGGAGCCCTCCACGGCCCGCCACTCTCCCTCGATCTCCTGGCCGCAGATGTCCAGACGATTCAGAACCCGGTAAAAAGGAGTCTTCACGAAATCCCGGATCTCCCGTTCCCGCCGCACCACCATGCCAAGCACGCAGGTCATGACCCGGCCAACACTGACTACCGTATACTTCGTATTCAGAAAGGCGGAGATGGACTGACCGTATTTCAAGGTCAGAAGCCGGGAGAAGTTGATTCCCATCAGGTAATCCTCTTTAGCCCTGAGGTAAGCGGATTCCGAGAGATTATCGTACTCTGACAGATTCTTGGCCTCACGGATGCCACGCAGGATCTCCTCCTCCGTCTGTGAATCGATCCAGACACGTCTCTGTTCCTTATCCTTCACTCCGGCCATCTGTGCTACCAGTCGGTATATGTACTCTCCCTCCCGCCCGGAGTCGGTGCAGACATAGATTGTCTCCACATCCGGCCGGTTCAGAAGACCTGAAACGATCCGAAACTGCTTGCTGACGCTTCCGATCACCTCGTATTTGAATTCCTGCGGCAAAAAAGGCAGGGTATTCAAACTCCACCTTTTCAAGCGTTCATCATAGACTTCGGGATAACTCATGGTCACCAGATGGCCAACGCACCATGTGACGATGGCCTCCGGCGCCTCTGCATAGCCGTCATGATTCTTCATATCCAATTTCAGCGCCTTTGCAAATTCTCTCGCGACGCTGGGTTTCTCTGCGATATATAAAGACTTCGCCATTCTTACTCCTCTTGCAACTTAAAGCGTATTTGCACGGTCTCTGATATTTTTACTGAAATTGATGACCGTATGGTCGTATTCCTCCGTCATAAACTTCGACGTGATCATAAAGTCCGCTGTGGCCCGGTTATTGGCGATGGGAATATCGTAGACCTGCGCAATACGCAGCAGCGCCTTCACATCCGGGTCATGGGGCTGTGCAGTCAGCGGATCAGAGAAAAACACCACAAAGTCCACAACGCCCTCCACGATCTTGGCGCCGATCTGCTGGTCTCCGCCTAACGGGCCGCTGTTGTAGCCCTTCACCGGAAGTCCGGTCTTCTCCGTGATCATCCGGGCCGTAGTTCCGGTTCCGCACAAAAAGTGCTGCTTTAAAATGTCCTGATGCTCGTCGCACCATGCGATCATCTCCGCCTTCTTGCTGTCGTGGGCGATCAGCGCAATGTTCTTCTGTTTTCCTATGGTCAATGTGATGGTATCCTGATTCAGCATGCTGCTCTCCTTTTGATGCATAAATTGTTTCCCGACTATACCTTTACGGGAAACCTGTCTGTGTCTTTTTACTTCGCAGTTATATACCCCTGCGCCTTTAAGAGTTCCGCGCACAGCACTGCTCCGCCGGCTGCTCCGCGGACAGTATTGTGAGACAGACCCACAAACTTGTAATCATACACGGTATCCTCACGAAGACGTCCGATGGAGATACCCATGCCGTTCTCATAATTCACGTCTGCCGTAACCTGCGGACGGTTATCCTCGTAGAGATACTGGATGAATTGCTTGGGAGCGCTGGGAAGCATAAGCTCCTGAGGCAGTCCCTTAAAGTTCACCAGCTTCTCGATAAGCTGCTCCTTGGTGGGCTTCTTTCTGAACTTCACGAACACAGCAGCCGTATGGCCGTTCAGCACCGGTACGCGGATGCACTGGCAGGTAATGACAGGGCTCTCTGCCGGCACGATCACGCCGTCCTTGATCTCTCCCCAGAGACGCAGCGGCTCCTTCTCGCTCTTCTCTTCCTCTCCGCTGATAAAGGGGATGATGTTTCCTTCCATCTCCGGCCAGTCCTTGAAGGTCTTTCCTGCTCCTGAGATAGCCTGATAGGTGGTCGCAACTACCTCATACGGTTCGAACTCCATCCATGCCGTCAGCACAGGCGCGTAGCTCTGAATGGAGCAGTTGGGCTTAACCGCCACAAAACCGCGGGTGGTACCCAGCCGCTTCTTCTGAAACTCGATGACCTTCATGTGCTCTGGATTGATCTCCGGCACCACCATGGGAACATCCGGCGTCCACCGATGCGCACTGTTATTGGAAACCACCGGAGTCTCTGTCTTCGCATAAGCCTCCTCGATGGCCTTGATCTCCTCCTTGGACATATCCACGGCGCTGAATACGAAGTCCACCTGTGACGCAACTGCCTCCACCTCATTGACATTCATGACAACCAGCTTCTTGACAGCCTCCGGCATGGGCGTATCCATCTTCCAGCGGTCTCCGACAGCTTCCTCATATGTCTTACCAGCAGAACGGGGGCTGGCTGCAATGGTCGTAACCTCAAACCATGGATGCTGCTCCAGCAGCGCGATAAAACGCTGTCCTACCATTCCTGTTCCGCCTAAAATTCCAACTCTTAATTTCTGACTCATCTTCTCTGATCTCCTCTTGAATTCTCTTATCCGTTATTCTATGTCCGCTTGCCGCAAACAATACCGGATATGTCTTTGTGTCCGTTTGTCGCGGACAAATGTATTTGCGGTAGATATAGTAATACTTCTGAGCAAAAAATGCAAGCACTTTTTCTATATGGAATATCATTTCGTCAAATATTCCCGTTGGATCGCTATCACCCGCTCCATAGCCTCCCTGCCGGGCGCGCCGATGGTCAGTCGCTTGCTGACACAGGCTTCCATGGAAATAGCTTCGTAAATATCCTCTTCAAATACCGGGCTGATCGCCTTCAGCTCCTCTAAGGACATATCATCGATGGCAATGCCCTTCTCAATGCAGTAGAGCACGATCTGCCCCACGATGCCATGGGCATCCCGGAACGGCACTCCATGATTCACCAGATAATCCGCCGCATCGGTTGCGTTGGTAAAGCCATTGTTTGCGCTCTTTCGCATGCGCTCCTTCTGAAACTTCATCGTATCCAGCATTCCGGTAAAAAGCGCCAGGCAGCCCTTCACCGTGTCGATGGCATCGAAGGTCAGTTCCTTATCCTCCTGCATATCCTTGTTGTAAGCCAGCGGAAGTCCCTTCATGGTAGTAAGAAGCGACATCAGTGCGCCGTAGACTCTGCCCGTCTTGCCCCGTACCAGCTCTGCGATATCCGGATTCTTCTTCTGGGGCATGATGCTGCTTCCGGTGCTGTAGGCATCGTCCAGTTCCACAAACTGGTATTCGTTACTGTTCCAGATGATGATCTCCTCGCTGAAACGGCTTAAGTGCATCATAATCGTGGACAACGCCGCCAGAAACTCAATGAGATAATCCCGGTCAGCCACGGAATCCATGCTGTTTAAGGTTGGGCCGTAAAAGTCCAGAAGCTCTGCCGTATATTCCCGGTCCAGCGGATATGTAGTCCCAGCCAGCGCCCCGGAGCCAAGGGGACAGTAGTTCATTCTGGCATAGATGTCATGAAGACGCTGCCGATCCCGCTTAAACATCTCAAAATATGCTCCCATATGATGCGCCAAGGTGATGGGCTGTGCCTTCTGCAGATGGGTAAAGCCCGGCATGATGGTATCGATGTTCTCCTCCATGATCCGTAAGAGCACTGCCAGCAGCGTCTTCAGCAGCTCATCCGTATCCAGCACCTCCTGTCTGGTATACAGCTTCATATCAAGCGCCACCTGATCGTTACGGCTCCTTCCTGTATGCAGCTTCTTCCCTGTGTCTCCCAGACGCTTGATAAGATTCGCCTCCACGAAGCTGTGGATATCCTCATATTCATCGGTGATGACAAGCTGCCCGCTCTCTACTTCCTGCTGGATCTCCCCAAGCGCCTTAACAATATCCTGCGCCTCCTTTTCCGTAAGGATTCCCTGCTTCGCCAGCATGCGCACATGCGCTTTGCTTCCGGCGATATCCTGCTTATAAAATTTCTGATCAAAGGAAATGGACGCGTTAAAATTGTAGACCAGCTTGTCGGTCTCCTTGGTGAAGCGTCCGCCCCATAATTGTGCCATATTGTATTCTCGCTTTCTACTTATTTTCTATTATCCTATCAAAACCTTTTTTCCTTCAAATGCAAATCCATAGCAGCGAATACGTTCTTCCGGTATTCCCTTGGCAAGCAGAGCTGACGCATACTGCTTTTCCTTGATCTGGGCAAGTGCAGACTCCACGGTATCCCTTAATGTCTCCTCATCTTCGGCATCATGCACCTTGAATTCCAGAATGATTGCATCGTCTTCTTCAGGCTTCCTTGGCTCCAACACCACATCGTATCTGCCAAAGCCGCTTTCCCGATTGGAGGTAATCACATATCTGCTCTGGAGCCCTACGATCAATCCAAGTACAAAGCCATGGTAAAAGCGCTCCGGTTCTTCCCCTGAAGGGCGCTTGCCCGTATCAAAATAGCTGAACATATCCAACGCCACACGATTCATATAAACATTCATCGCTTTTCTATCGCCCAGAAGCAGTGCTTTGATAAAATCGTTGTAATCTTCTTCCACAGGCGTAAACCAATCCCGTATCATATTTTGAAACATCAGCTTTACTTCCAGATTGGTAAGTGACAGCGTATATTCCGGGTTTCTCCCCTTGGATGCAGCATCCGGTAAATCCTCATAGGCAAGCACCTTCAGATATCCGCTTGCCAGAAGCAGACTCCATACCGCCGCCTCATTTCCCTTCAGTTGATTATAAACAATCTGCTCATCTATCGGAGAGCAAATACTTCCGCCACCCAATAACGTTTCAAATTGTTCCTTGATCCTTCTGTTCCCTTCGCGCAAGAGCTTTCCAACAAGACTATTTGAGCTGGTATTTTCGCGAAGGCAACGAGCCAGATGGCTGCTTGCAGACATTTGGCGACTGCCCGCGATCTGAAGATGATAATCTTCAGGAGCCCAGTATGTGCCTATCTTTCCTTTATCCAGAAAATTAATAATAGACCATGGATTATAAATGTCCTTGTGCTCGCCAAAGATAAACCCATCATACCATTGCTTTACTTTCTCCTTCTCTTTCGAAAGATCTGCTTCCTCCAATGCAGCAAACACTTCTTCCTCTGTAAATCCGAAAGCAGTTGCATACTTATCTGATGTGGTGGTTACCACTTCCAAATTATTCAAATCTGAAAAGATAGACTCTTTACTGACTCGTGTAATGCCTGTCATAATGCCTCTCTCCAACCATGGATTGGTCTTAAAGGCGGAATTAAAGAGACTTCTTGTAAAGGCCACCAGCTCTTCCCAATATCCATCCACATATGCTTCCTGCATTGGTGTATCGTATTCATCCAATAAGATGATCACCTTTTTCCCATAATAGCGGTACAGGAAATCTGACATTTGATATAAAGAAGATGTTATATCCGGATTACGAACCTCATAGGCAAGAATCCTGTCATAATAAGCTCTGTCTGCGTCAGTCAGCACATCACTATCCTTCAAGAAGGAATATTTAATATAAAGATTCCGAAGGATCTCGCAGAGCTTTGCCCTCGTATCCTCATAATTGATCTCCTTCACTCTGGCAAAAGACAGACTGATAACCGGATATGTTCCCTGCAGCTTCCGGTATTTCTCTTCCTTCCAGATATCCAGTCCTTCAAACAGCTCCCCGCGATTTGCATAATCCAAAGAAAAGAATTGCTCCAACATACTCATATTCAATGTCTTGCCAAATCGTCGCGGTCTTGTGATAAGCGTCACACTGTCACCGCTTTCCCACCACTCTCTGATAAAAGCGGTCTTATCCAGATAAAAATAATCATTTTCTATAAGCTGTTCAAAGCTTTGGATTCCAATTGCTACGTTCCTACTCATAAAGTACCTCCAACACCTACAATAGAAACTAACCTGAGCCTCTGTTAAAATAATACCACAGCCCCAGGCCGGACGCAAGCATACGATTGACTTTTATTTTATACAAAAAACAGACCGTAAGGTAATATGCCTTAAAGTCTGTTTTCCCTTGCCTCTCCTACTTCTCCTTCACCTGAATCGGCGTAATCACGATATTCTCCCCTGCGATGTTCGTCTTACGCTTCACGATATCCTCCACCTGCGCACGCTTAGCGTCCGTAACGTCCCCCATGTTCAACACCACATCTGCCTTGTCGTCGGTGATGCTCACCACCACATTGGTGAAGCCCTTGGCTTCCAGGAGCATCTCCGCGGCAGCTTCCCGCTCAGCCACATCCGTCAGCCTTATCATCGCATTCACTGCATCCTGCTTCTGAGTGTCTGTCAATCCGGTGTTGTCAATAATCTCCAGCAGAGAGTCCTTATTCTTCGAGCGGATCTGCTCCCGGTTCAGCTTCACTTCGGCAGCAAAGTTAAGATTCTCCACGTTGGAGCTGGTGAGCACCGCTTCTCCCGGATTATCGATGGGATCCGTTCCCGTCTGAGCGGGATCTGTCTGAGCCGCCTCACCGCCGCCTGCAGTACCATCTGCGGAAGCTGCCGCGCTGTTGTCCTCCGTATCCGTGAAAATATCGTTTGCGTTAAACAGATCCCCGTCGGTAACATCATATGTATCCTCGGACGAGCCTGTACCGGCCTCCTTGGCTGCGTCTTTGTCATTGAGCTTTCCGGTATATTGTAAATAGCCTGCTACCGCAATCATCAATGCCAAGGCTGTAATGATAACCTGATTCTTTCGAAAAATTTTCTTCAAGGCGAGATCCTCCTGTCACCTAATTCATTTTAACTACTTTTATTTTATGTGCCTGCACCGGGAATAATGCTAAAACAGCGTCGGAAATATTTTTCACCACCACGGGACTGTCCGCCCCCTTCGCCACCACCAGAACGCCTTCCACCTTGGGATTGATGGACTTCGCGACAAAGGGTGTGCTGTCGGAGGAGCCGTCCTTCGCATATACGGTCTCCTGCTTTGAGCTTGTCACGCTGTTCTCCCGTTTCGTGCCCGCCTGATCCTCCTCCTTGGTCTGCTCCTCATTCCTGGTCAGATCCTTCTCTACCACAGCTTCTCCCCTGTCCTTAAGAGTGATCATGACCTCTACCTCCCCCACACCGTCCATAGCCCCCAGTGCAAGCTTTAACTGACGCTCCAGGCCCTTCCGATAGGCATCGTCGCTGCTCATCTGCTCTAAGGCTGATGTGCTTTCCCCCGTCTTAGTTGTCTTGGGCGTCTCCTCCTTCCCGCTATCCACCGGAATGACGATCACCAGGAGCAGGATTCCAACAAGTGCCGCGATGATCAGATAGGTTTTATTTATCTTTTTTAAGCTGTCCAGTCTAATATTCCATTTCGGCTTCATCTCATTCCTCCCTCACCGTGATCTGTATCTGACCTGCCCCAATCTTGTAGAAATCCATCAGCTTCTCCTTGAACTTTAACACTGCCGGATATTCCCGGCTGTTGTCCTTAAGCGTGATCTTCTCGATAAAGATCCCATCCTGCTGGTCTTCCAGACTCACATGCATAGTAACCGATGCAATTTCATAATCCTCCGTCAGCTCCACCTGGATCTTTTGTACGGTCAGTCCCTGCTCCTCGGCCATCAGTGTGATATCGCCGCCGATGGCTTTCCCGTATTCCTTCTGATAGAGCTCCCTCTGATGCTGCTCCAGCCCCTGGGTGTCCAGCTGTATGGTATCCATCTGCTGTCGGAAAGACTCGTAAGAGACATGATCAAGCAGTGTATCCTGCTTTTTAAACAACTGAAGGATCGGAGTCAGAAGCAGTACCACCAGCAGAAGACCTCCGAAGAAGCGGACGTACTTCTGATAGCTGCTCTTGGGAAGCAGATGGAGCACCGCCGTCATAAGTATGTAAAAGGCTACGATATTTTTCACCCATCCATATAAGATGTTCAATTTTGCTCCCTTCTCACCGATTCCAGGTGGTGGAGGCCGTCACCAGTGCAACGGTCAGAAAAAACATAGCGCTGGCCGATACCAGTACCCGGACCATCAGCCCGGCTCCCTCTCCCATACCACTGATACATCCCGCCAGGCGCTTGTCCGCGATAGGCTGGAGCACCGCAGCCGACAGCTTATACATGAGCGCCATGACCCCAACCTTTATAAGCGGCCCGGCGCACAGGGAAAGAAGCACCAGGATTCCGGCGATCCCTACGCCGTTCTTGATAATGATCCCACTTCCCACCATCAGCTCTGTAACAGCACTGACGGAGGCGGAAACACCGGGTATCAGGCCCGCCGTCTTTGCAGCCATGGTGGTTTTAAAGCTGTCGATCACCGGGGCCAGGAGTCCCTGCACCACATTGATGCCTACCACCACGGTAAAGAGCGCCTTTAATGTCCACTCCACCGCTATTTTCACCAGCTCCGTCATCTTGGAGATCAGCTCCTCGCGGGTCAGGTGATTTAAAAGCTCCAGGATGATGTAGACGTGGATGGCCGGAACCAGGCCGTAAGTAAGCACCCCCTGGATGATGTAGATCAGGAACAATGTCAACTGATAAAATCCCATGGCCGAGGCCGTTCCGCCGGAAAACACCATACTCATGCAGAAAGCCGGCATCAGCGCCTGCATGAAGTTCAGCACCGCCTGCAGCGCCCCGCTTAATATGCCGCTCATCACCAGGAAGGACTTGATCAGAAGCGCCAGCAGAATCATGTATACAATATAGAAGCTGATGTCTGTCACCGCCGCATTTTCAAACACATTGGCGAAGTTATAGAGCAGGGCAAAAGCTGCCACCAGAAGAACCATCTGCACCATGTAGCTCCTGCTCTCGCTGACCTCCCGGAACAAAACGTCCTTGATCCGTCCAAGCAGCCAGCCTTTGTCAATATCCTCCCCGCTGATGAGCTGCTGCACCAACTGTTTAAAGCTGAAATCCTCGGTAACGCTGTTCTCTGCCAGGAAATCATCAATATCCGAGAAGTCCACCTCGTCCAGCATGGAAATATCCAAATTGCCCGAATCTGTGCTTCCTGTGTCAGCCGATCCGGCGTTCCCCGTGTCGATCGTGCCGGAAGCAGCCGCCTGCATCTTACATTCCAGCAGACACATGATCCCAAAAAGTACAACGCACACCCATCTGCGGTTCCTCTTCTTTCCTTTCATTTCGCCTCCGATCCAAATCAGCTTAAGAACTGGCTGATGGTCTCCAACAGTGCCAGCAGTACCGGCATGGACAGCACCAGAATGGACAGCTTGGCAAACATCTCAATCTGTCCTGCCACCGCCTGGTAACCGGCATCCTTGCACAGATTGGATGAAAATTCCGCTACATAAGTGATTCCGATCATTTTAAGCAGGATCGCCACATATTTGGAATCCATCTTGATATATCCCTGGATTCGACCCAGTGCATCGATAACCACCTCCAGCTTGGTGATCAGAAAGAAGAAAATACACAATCCGCTGGCCATGGTGATATATATCTCATATTCTTTCCTTCCCTCCCTCACCTGCATAGCCAGGAGAACCCCTGCCAGCCCGATCATAGCAATCTTAATGATATCCATAGCTCCCCCTACAGCGCAAACAGGCTTTTGATGGTCTCAAACAACTCATAGATGTAAGGCACGATCCAGAACAGTACGATCAGAAGTCCCGCCAGGCTTGTAAGAAACGCGTGCTCCTCCCGGCCACTGTGCTTTAACACCTGGCCAATGACCGTCACCAGGATACCAACCGCTGCTATTTTAAAGATCAGATTTATACTCATAATCCCTCCTGCTAGATCAGTATCAGGATCAGAAACAGTCCGCACATCACACTGAGATACTGATACATCTTCTGCTTGGCCGAAAGTTCTCCCTGTGCCAGTACGATCCTGTTTTCCACCTGCTGTATGGACAGTGCGATATGTCCAAGCTGCATCGTGAGATCCAGATAACCAAAATTCTCTCCAACCCCAAGAAGCAGCTGAAATTCCTCGTCAGACAACAGAAAATTCTCCTTTTGATTCTTCGCTTCGCTCTGCCAGATCTGTGACAACGCAAGTTCCTGCTCCTGCTCCGTACGCCGGGAGACAGCTAGAAGCAGGCGGTCATAGGGTGCCTTGCCCTGTCCTGCAATATTGGAAAAAGCCTCCGCCAGCGGCGTCCTGCCATAACTCATCTCCCCGGACAGCATCAGCAGCATCTCCTTCAAACCGACGAGCTGACGCAGGTGTTCCGCAACCCGCAGCTTCAGTTGAAATCCCAGCACGGTTGCCGCAAACAGGATCAAACCTGCCCCAATCACCTTCAGCATACCAATTCCAGCCTTTCATCAAACACCAATATCTCCCGCTCCTTCTGCGCTTTTCTGCGTATCAGCAGATACCGTTCAAAGAATCCCTGGGCGAGCCACCGGGACAGATACGGCTTCAACCTCATCTCCTCCGGATTCTCCCCATGGATGGTTCCAAGGATACGGCTGCCGCAGTGCAGCGCATACTCCACTGCCGCAAAGTCCGCTTCTCCTCCCAACTCGTCCACGCCGATGACCTGGGGTGACATGGATCGCAGAAGAAGCAGCATTCCCTCCGACTTCGGACATGCATCCATCACATCCGTGCGTGGACCAAGATCATTCTGCGGCCGTCCCAGATAGCAGGCCGCAAGCTCGCTTCGCTCATCTACTACCCCTACCTTCAAGCCCGGATGGCCGTTGTCGCCCAAGGATAACTGTCGAAGGCAATCCCGAAGCAGCGTAGTCTTGCCAACCCCCGGCGGAGAAATGATCAGTGTATTGAAAACGGATTGTCCACTTCGAATATGGGAAATCACCGGATCCGCGCAGCCCTTTCTCTCCCCTGCAATACGTATATTTAAAAAAGAAATCTGTCGTATGGTGCGGATGCTTCCTCCCTCACACACCGCTCTTCCGGCGATGCCGATACGGTGTCCGCCCTGTATGGTCATAAAGCCTGCCCGAATCTCCTCCTCAAAGGCATAGAGGGATTACTTGCTCATGTGAAGCACAACCTCGCGGATATCTGTGTCAGACACGATGTACGCCCCCTCTATGGACCTTGTCAGCCTTCCGCAAGGTTTGTCCCAGAACAGTTCACCGCTGCCTGTATCCATAAGGAGCGGCTGTCCGATGCGCATACGGATCTCCTCCGGCTGCTGTGGCTGCCGGAAGCATTCGCTGATGAACTCCCGCAGATGCGGTGGAAAAATATTCCATACCTCTTCCATATCCTTCCCCTCTCTTGTCCCATAAACATATATATGAGGTCAGAAGAGATTTATGACTTACAATTTCTTAATATCCGGTATTATTCTTCATGGTCTCACTCAATTTCTGTACGGTCTTGGAGGGCGTATATTCCTCGTTGGCGAACAGGAATTCATGCAGCGTCCTCACATTCGCCTTGAAGTCCACCGCCACCACCATGTAAGTCAGCTTCCCGACCGTTGTAGATTCCTTCTCAAATGGGAATCCCGCATTGTCTCCCATGCTGTATTTTCCTGCATCTGCGGCCAGCGACAGAAGCTCTGACAGCTCCAGACTGGTGGACACCTTCGGCAGCACCTTGTCAAGAATGCGGTTTAAGGTCATCAGATCCGCCCTTTTCGCCTTCTCGAAGATCTTGGTAATGACCGTCCGCTGACGTTCTGTCCGTCGGTAATCCCAGCCTGCCGTGTAGCGCACTCTTGCATAAGCGGTAGCCTGTACCCCGTCCACCGTCTGGGTGCCTCTGGAAACATAGCCGCTGTTATGCCTTGTCATCTCGTTGATCTCGTCGATATATCCGATCATATATTCCGCCTCTTCGCCGGTAATATCCAGCTCGATACCGCCCAGCTCGTCGATGACAGTCACCAGCGCATTGAAGTCCACAGTGACATAATCGGTGATATGCAGGTCAAAATTCTTATTCAGCATCTCGATCGCCTGCTTGGGGCCACCCCTGTTGTAGGCGGCATTGGCTTTATTGAAGCTATTATTTCCGATATCAAGGTATGTGTCCCGATAGACGGAGACCATCTTGATCTCCCCGGTCTCTTCATTGATGCTGGCTATAATGATGGTGTCGCTGTTTCCGCTCTTAAAATTCCCATTGGAACGGTTATCAAGTCCAAACAACGCAATGGTGCGGTACTTACTCATAACCTCCTGGGTTCCGGGATCCAGATCGTTGAATTTCAGATCGCCGCTGATGATGGATATCTTATTAAGCTTGGCATACTTGTCCTGCACAAACAGCGTTACAAGCATCACGCCTGCCAGCAGGATCATCAGCAGCATCAATATCGCCAGCGTTATCACTTTCCGTAGCTGCCGTTTTTTCTTTTTGGACATCTTCTTTTTCTTCTTTGCCATGGTGTCTCCTCCTAAAGCAATCTTGGACCTAAACCCGCAATGTCTTCAAGTAAACCTTCTGCTCATCGGTGATCCGATAGCTCTCCACTGCCTTCTGGATGGTCTTGTTATGCGTCCACTTTGCAAGGCAGTGCTGCTTAAGAAATGGCAATACCGCCTCATACTGCTTGGCCAACGCCGTGGCAAAATACCATGCCACCATCATATTCACATAATATTCATCGGACTTAACATCCGCTACCAGCCGGGCATAGTCCACCGAAAATTCCTCATCCAGATAAAAGCGCATCAGCATTCCAATCCCAAAACGCACCGTATAGGTCTTCCCGGAATCAATCCAGGCCTTCACCTGCGGGAGCAATTCCACAAGATGCCTGCCAAACACCTTCGGCGACAGCATATCACAGGTAGCCCAGTTGTCAATATAAGGAAGGAACACATTGACAGCCTGCAAACACTCCTCATAATCCCGGATCGTCTCAATCAGCAACCCATGCAGATTATTTTCTTCGTAGTAGCGGTGGGGCAGCTTCTTAAGGAACTCCGCCGACTCCGGCATCCTGCCGAATTCCTTGGCCAGCTTCCGAAGCTGGGGCGTCCGCACACCGATAATGGTTTCTTTATCGATGGTTGGCATCAGCCTGCTGTGAAACTCCCGGTAACCGGGATCCCTAAGTTCAAACAGGCGGCCTTCGATATATTCTTCCACATGCATTCTGGTCTTCCTCCTTTGCTTTTCATAGTAAAAAGGCCATCACTCATCGTGACAGCCCTTCTTCTGCTTAGTTATATTTACGTTTTCTTGCGGCTTCGGATTTCTTCTTGCGTCTTACGCTTGGCTTCTCGTAATGCTCTCTCTTCCGAATCTCCTGCTGAATTCCAGCCTTCGCGCAGTTTCTTTTAAATCTGCGTAAAGCGCTGTCCAAAGTCTCGTTTTCTTTAACGATTACATTTGACATAGTCTCACACCTAACCTCCCTCCAGTTGCGTATTGTGCACACCAACTGTTTGGGTAATATTTTATTGCACTAGAAAATATTATAACATAAAAATTCGTTTCGTCAACTACTTCCTGCAAATTTTTATGCCGTCGGAACAATTTTTCTTTTCAAAGTCCAAAAAATCCTGTATACTGATACCAAACGTTACTATTTACAGCCACACATACGTCAGCAAACAGATTCGTCGAGCTTGATCGAAAAAGGCTGATTGGTGATTTTGCACGGAAAGGAACACATGATGAAAGAACATATTGAAACGATTCCATTGATCAAGGCCTTCCAGGCAGAGGATGAATGCCCCTTCTGTTATCTGGAACGGGAGGCGGAACAACACGCCATTTCATTTATTCTGGGATCCGCCTACATGGAGGACGATATCCGGGAGAGAACAGACAACACCGGCTTCTGCCGTCATCACTATAAAATGATGTATGATTACGGGAACCGTCTGGGGAGTGCCCTTATCTTAAGCACACATTTGAAGAAATTCAACAAAGAACTGGCCCGGGAGCTTTCCGGCTTCACGCCTGGGAAGTCCGGTTTCTTAAAGCGCATGAAACGCCCGGATGCGGAAGCTGCCGCGAAGACATCTCTGGGTGCCTGGATCCGACAGAAGGAAGATTCCTGCTATGTCTGAAATCATTTCCGGGACATCTATAACCGCTACCTGGAGGTCTTCTTTGACCTCTATCGGAAGGATTCGGAGTTCCAGA
>CAKSAI010000014.1 GCA_934434905.1 uncultured Lachnospiraceae bacterium
TGGTGGGTATAGCGCAGTTGGTTAGCGCGCCAGATTGTGGCTCTGGAGGCCAAGGGTTCGAATCCCTTTATCCACCTGCAAAGCATTGGCCTTAAGCTTGCCATGCCTTAGCATTGGGCTATCGCCAAGCGGTAAGGCACAGGACTTTGACTCCTGCATTCGCTGGTTCGAATCCAGCTAGCCCAGGTATGGGATATTAGCTCAGTTGGCAGAGCACTTGACTTTTAATCAAGTTGTCCCGGGTTCGAATCCCGGATGTCTCATGAAAAACCATACGTGTAATCGTATGGTTTTTTTCATGAGATGGTCAGACTCTCCCGGATGTCTCTTACATACCCTCCACCGGTATTTTTCCTTATTTTTTTACCGCTTGTGCCATTTTTCGACCGCTTGTGCCAAAACGGTTGCTTTTTTCCATCTTTTCAGTATAATAGTTCGAGACACAAACGACAGTATGATCTTTTAAAACCTGAGTCGTATGATGTACCCAATTATTTTACAACAAGGAGAGATATGACATGCGAAAAAGAATCCTAGGCCTACTACTCACGCTCTGCATGGTGCTTAGCGTACTCCCACTGCCGGCATTTGCCGCGGATGCGGATCCCACCTACTCAGTCACCATAAACGGCGGCGAGAACGGCACACTGCTAAAGGACGGCACAGCGGTTGAAGGTAACAGTGTAACTATTCAGGTAGCGAAGAATGGAGAGATTCCGAACAACTACACCATAGCGCCAAACGACGGCTACTCGTTTCAAGAGCTTGAAACAATCACCAGCGCAGTTGCTATCGATGTTCAGGCCGGGAACAATCATACTGTAGTCCTGATGAGCAACGGCACCGTATGGGCATGCGGTAATAACCAGTATGGACAGTTGGGTGACGGTACAACAGAAAATAGAAACAACTATGTCCAGATGCAGGACGCGAACGGTCCTATCACCAACGTTACGGCAATTGCCGCCGGTGGTTACCACACGGTGGCTCTGAAGGAGGACGGCACGGTCTGGGCGTGTGGTTATAACAAATCCGCCCAGTTGGGTATTGATTCAACCTACGACTCCTCCATTTTCGTTAGGATGCATGACAGAACTTCCTATATCTCCAACGCAAAAGCCATCGCTGCTGGCGACCTCCACACGGTGGTTCTGAAAAAGGATGGTTCGGTCTGGGCTTGCGGCAGTAACTCACGGAGACAATTGGGCATTAGCACCAGCGATCCGACTTGCTACTATCTCACTCAGACAAAACAGGAAGGCACCCCCGGAGCTTACCCAACGATTGCTGATGTTACAGCGATTGCTGCCGGCGATTATCATACGGTGGTTCTAAAAAGCGACGGTACCATATGGGCTTGCGGTCAAACCACCGACGGGCAGTTGGGCATCGGTTCAACCACCGGATCCTCAAAGGCTGCTTTTGTTCAGACAGCTGAAGGTATTACAGGCGTTACGGCAATCGCCGCCGGTGGCAGCCATACACTCCTTTTGACAAGCGATGGATATGTCTACGCATGTGGTGATAATACCTATGGGCAATTGGGACTTGGTTTTGTCTCTAATTCCTCTACCTATACCTTTACGAAAGCCAACATTAATAATGTTACGGCAATCGCCGCCGGAAGCTACCATACCGTGGTTTTGCGCGATGACGGGATCTGGGCATGTGGACAGAACTCCGACTTTCAGTTAGGCAACACAATTTGCTACACACCCGACGGAAAATTCTATCAAACCTTCCTCATATCCCCTGATTATACAGCTATCACTGCCGGAGGCAGCCATACGGTAGCTTTGAAAAAAGATGGTACCGTGTGGGCATGCGGTAATAACGAATACGGACAGGCAGGCACAGGCTTTAGCGGAAGCGGATCCAAATTAGACAGACTCTATCAAAGTGGCAGCTCGGTGCTCGGTTCCGTAGTTACCGTTGACACAGCAGCCTCCCTTGCTGATATTACCATAACCAATACCACCACCATCACCGCACAATATGCCAAGGTCGAAACAGTTACCATAAGCGGTGGTGATGACGGCGTTCTGATGAAGGACGGCGCGGCGGTTTCGGGCAATTCTGTAACCCTTCAGGTTCCTGTCGGTGAGAAGCTTCCCGATGGCTACACCTTTGCACCAAAGGAAGGATACGATTTCGATGTTCTGGAAAGAAAGACCCAAGCATCTATTATCAACGTTTCGGCCGGAAACTACCATACGGTAGTTCTGATGAGCAACGGCACCGTATGGGCTTGCGGTAATAATATCTATGGGCAGTCAGGCGGTGAGACCAAGAATGATGTCACCAAATTTGTTCAAATGAAAGACAGCGATGGATCTATCAGCGATGCTACGGCAGTCTCAGCCGGTTCTGACTATACTGTGATTTTGAGGGAGGACGGTACCGTATGGGCTTGTGGTCGAAATAACTACGGTCAGTTAGGCAATGGTTCCACTACAGACAGCTCTACCTTCGTCCAGATGCAATATAGCAGTGACTCTGACACTGCCGCTGTTACAGACGTTTCAGCTATCGCTGCCGGCACCAGCCACACAGTGATCCTGAAGAAGGACGGTACCGTATGGGCTTGTGGTTGGAATAACTACGGTCAGTTAGGCAATGGTTCTACTGTAAGCAGTACCGCTCTTGTTCCGATGAAGGACAGTTCAGGTAACGCTATGAAAGGCGTTACGGCTATCGCTACCGGCCTTTACCACACAGTGATTTTGAAAAATGATGGTACCGTATGGGCTTGTGGTTATAATACATTAGGTCAGTTAGGCAATGGTTCCACTACAGACAGCTCTAACTTTGTCCAGATGCAATACAGCAGTGGCTCTAGCACAGCAGCAGTTACAGACGCTACGGCTATCGCTGCAGGCTCGTACCATACCGTAATTCTAAGAGACGGTGCGGCATGGGCTTGCGGCAATAACGGATATTATCAGTTAGGGAACGGCTCACAGACAATCAAATTCAGTTCCACCTTAGCTCAAATGAAGGATAACAACGGCACTATTACAGACGCTACAGCTATCGCTGCAGGCTCAAATCATACTGTCGTTTTGCGAGCAGGCGGCACGGCTTGGACTTGCGGCAATGGCACGTATGGCCAGTTAGGTCTTGATGGCACCACAAAAACTCCATACCTTCTTCCAATGAAGGACAGCACAGGTAGCACCATTGCAGATGCTACGGCTATCGCTGCAGGCACTTATCATACAATCGTTCTGAGAACAGACGGTATGCTATGGGCATGCGGCCAAAACTACGACGGTCAATTAGGCAACGGTGAAAGTGGCAATAACAGTAACAAATCAACTCTTGTTCTGAGCGGAGAGGGTGTGCTCGATTCCGTATATACCATTACTACGGCAGACTCCCTCAGCGACATTACCGTTGATGACAATATGGCTCTTACCGCACGGTGGTATATGGTTGGTGATGTGACCGGCAACAAGACCGTTGATATACGCGATCTCGTAAGGCTGAAAAGATATCTTGCAGGCCAAAGTACAGACATACATCAGAAAGGCACTGACTTAACCAAAGACAGCAAGATAGACAAGAACGATCTTGCGGCACTGAAGAAAATGCTGGTAAAGTAAATGTTCAGCTCGCACCATTACTCTGTATAAGTTTTTCTAAGCTCGCTAACGCTCACTAAGAAAAGCTAGTATCGCAAAGGCTCCGCTATGAATAAAAGCCCACGGATTGCTCCATGCTTCGCATTCTCGCAATCCTACCTGCATTCGCAATCCGACCTATCGGTCTACTTGCTCATACAGGTTAGCGTCTCTCATGTTTGTACGCACGCGTGTGCAAGCACCCGCCGCGTCCCTCCATGGAGACTGGGCTTTTATAGTAAGTACTCAATATTAAAATGCGCCTGACCCTTCTTGTCGATTTCCATTATGATATAGGAGGGCTGGTGTCCTTCCTGGCGCGGGTATGAGATGCTTCCGGGATTCAGGGCAACAATATCCCGGGAATAGTCGATCAGCGGCCTATGAGTGTGACCGAACATCACGATGTCGTAGCCGCGTCCCGCCGCCTCACGCTTGATATCGGCGACTCCGACCCCTACATAATAATAATGTCCGTGGGTGATAAGAACACGGTACTTGCCAAGCTGCAGTTCTTTTTCTCTGGGAAGCCTGGAGAAGAAATCATTGTTGCCGGCCACGATCTCTAAGGGGCAGCCGGCCATATGCGCAATCTCGTCCTCGCAGCCTTCCGCATCTCCGAGATGAATCATCAAATCCACCGGCGTTACCCGCTCCAGCACCCGTTCCAGGTTCTTATGCTTTTTATGTGTATCGCTGACAATCAGAATCTTCATCCCTCTTACTTCCTTACGCTTCCAAATATGCCTGTAATTCTGCCTTCATGGCGCGCAACGCCTTTCCTCTGTGGCTCAGCTGATTCTTCAGCTCTCTGGAAAGCTCTGCCGTAGAGCAGCCATATTCCGGCACATAGAAGATCGGGTCAAAGCCGAATCCATTCTCCCCGGCAGGCGCATAGCCGATATACCCTTCGATGGTTCCCCTGGTGGTGAGTATCTGCCCGTCCGGCAGAGCCGCTGCGATAACGCAGACAAACCGCGCGGTACGCTTTTCCTGTTCCACCCCTTCAAGACGGTCCAGAAGCATCTGATTCTTAATGGAATACGGCGTATCCTCCCCTGCATACCGGGCGGAATACACGCCGGGCTCCTTGTTCAGATAATCGATCTCCAGGCCGGAATCGTCCGCCAGCACGATCTCATCTGTCTCTCCCGCCACAGCCTTCGCCTTGATCACGGCATTCTCCTCAAAGGTCTTTCCATCCTCCACGATGGGGATGTTGATCCCCGCTTCCTTCATGGAGATGATCTCAAGCTCTGAATCCCCCAGGATTTCCCTGATTTCTCTCATTTTTCCTTCATTTCCGGTTGCAAATATGATCTTTCTCATCTTACTTTCCGCACTCCTCACTGCACGTCTTCCATTGACTGCATGTTGTCACTGTATATTTTCAGACACAGGTTACTGCTCTGGGTCTCTTCCAGGCTCTCCCAGCGATTTCCCATAAGGCTGATATAGCCCTCACCGTCGGTGATGTCAACCGTTTTTGTGAACTCATCCGCCCGGTACTCGATAGCCAGCGGCTTATCGGAGCCGGGTGTAGAGACATACAGGATCACCGCGTAACGTTCCCCTGCCGCCACTGTCACGTGCTTGTTAAAGGGTATGGTATAGTAGCCGGAATTGCCAAGCTTCCCCTGCGCCACCAGAATCCTGCTTTCGTTCAGGGAATTCGTATTTTCAAAATTCTTCACCACGTACAGCCGATACTCGGTATCCTTTCCCACCGCATAGAATCCCGCTGCGCGAAGTTCTTCATTGCTGCCTGCCGTGTAGACGTTGGCTCCATAGATGCTCTCCTTATTATAGCCAAGCTGCCCTACCCAGCCGCACAGGTCGGTCTGATAGATATGGTCATAATTGTCGGTATCTTCGATACCGGTATAGACCAGATTGTGGCTGCCGATATTCACATCATAATAAGAGACATAGAACACGCCACCGTCACCAAATCCGGTTCCCCAGCTATTCTGGCAGATAAATGCGCCGTCTCCTTCCACTTCTATCTTAAAATTATCCCTGGAATAATTGTCATCCCAGCCGATGATCAGCACGTCATGGTTGGACTTCTTCGTGCCGATATAGCAATAACTGCTGGTCTGGGCATTATAATATTCCGAATTCTTTGTGGTACTCCTGAGAGCGCTGTAGATCGAGGTCTGGACACCGCCATACTTAAATACGGCCTCCTTGATCTCCTCGTAATCCTTGTGCCCGATGATCTGTATCTCCTGCACATGCTTGACCGGCTTAAGACCGTCCGGTGACACGTTATCGCCGTAGGGGTCGTCCGCCTCATACACCGGTCCCTGCCAAGCTGTCAGATAGGCCATTCCCATGGTATAGTTGCCGCCTTCTGTCTGCTCCAGATAGAAGCTGTTCCTTAAGGACATATGATCCGGCGACAGCTCAAGCACCTCTTCCGGCATCAGCTCTGACTCCATGGCCGAGAGCGCCGCGAAGGCCCAGCAAGTGCCAAATCGCCCCTGATTCTTCACGCTTGGAGTCCGTCCACGCTCCCGCAGGTCATACTTCGCCGGGAGATTGCTGCCGCCCTCCGCATTGCTTAAGGCCACCGCCCGATTCTCCCGGATGTCCCAGCGGTAGGAGAACTTCAGCAGCTTGGAAACCGTATCTGCCGGAACATAATATGCTCCATCCACATAAACCATGGATGAGGCGATCTCATTCTTTTCCTTATTTACAGTCACGATCGGCTCATCCAGCGAGAAAAGAATCTCATCATTTCTTTTTTCAATCAGCAGTTGCTCCTTTCCGTAGAGATGCGCACTGCAGTTGAAGCTGTCACGCAGCACAGAAACCGGGAGCATCAGCGTCAGATTTTCATCCATAACAATCCCGGTATCGCTGCTTTTCACTTCACGATTGTCAACGAGCACCGATATCTCCTTCTCGTTGACGCTCTCCGCAATCAGTGGATTCCATACCTTCGTCTCCAGTTTGGCTCCCCGGAAGGTATCCACCTGTTCCGTACTTCTCCAGAGGTTGCTGAACTTAAGCCCCAGGGCCACGATCAGCACCAGAAACATCATGATATATTTTTTCGAACTGCGCACGTTAACTCCTTATCTGTTCTATGCCTGTTTGCTCCTGGCGGGAGGCTTCGGACCCAGAAATTGGTAGAAATAAGTCTTCAGCATCCCGTTGTATATCTTCCGGTTCTTGTCCGCCTTCCTCCCGATATAGCGCTCCGCATCCTCGTAGCTGGTAATCAGATACTCGGACCAGCTATCCAGACGACTGAAAGCCTGCCCGATCTCCGTATACAGTGCAGGCAGCGCCTCCTTCTCCTCCAACCGCTCCCCATAAGGAGGATTGGTGATAACAAATCCGTATTTCTTCGGATGGCTCAGCGCGGACACTGGGCGCTGCTGAAAATGGATCAACTGCTCCACACCGGCCCTTTTCGCATTTTCCCTGGCTGCCTTGACGATCTCCCCGTCAATATCGTAGCCCTGGATGTCCGCCTGAATATCGGTGTCCACCTGATCCCGAGCTTCCTCCACCGCATCGTACCAAAGCTGCCGCTCGATGAGGTTCGTCCACTGCTCCGCCGTAAACTCCCGCTCCATTCCCGGTGCGATATTCGCCGCCATCATGGCTGCCTCAATGGGGAAGGTGCCGCTGCCGCAGAAGGGATCCACCAGGATCCGATCCTTCCTCCAGGGTGTCAGCAGGATCAGCGCCGCTGCCAGCGTCTCCGTGATGGGCGCTTTGCTGGTCATGGTGCGGTACCCCCGCTTGTGCAATGACTCCCCGGAGGTGTCGATTGCCGCCGTCACCCGGTCTTTTAACAGGAATATCCGCAGCGGATAGCTGGCGCCATCCTCCGGGAACCATTCCACATGATAGTGCTGCTTTAACCGTTCCACCATGGCTTTCTTCACAATGGACTGTATATCCGAGGGACTGAACAGCTTGCTCTTGATAGAAGACGCCTTGGTGACCCAAAATCTGCCGTCCTTCGGGATATAATCCTCCCAGGGAATGGCCTTGATCCCTTCAAAGAGCTCGTCAAAGGTCTCCGCCGTAAACTCCCCCGCCTTCACCAGAACACGTTCCGCCGTCCGCAGGAAGATATTGGCGCGGCAGACAGCCTCCGCATCTCCTTCAAAGGTGACCCGGCCATCCTCCACTTTAAGGATCTCATAGCCCAGGTCGTATATTTCCTTCTTCAAAACAGCCTCCAGGCCAAAATGGCATGGGACTATTATCTCTAATCGATTTTTCATAAATGTTCTCCATTTTTCCAGCATACTTGCTTACGCACATTTTACCATAAGCATGCGTTAAAATCTATCCCTTTTTCCGAATTGTTTATGTAAAACATCTCGTCTTGCGACGAGATGTTTTTGGCTAATTTGGCTGATCATCCTCCCAGGCTCGTATCCCGCCGATCACGGTATAAATGCTGTATCCCTCCTGGCTTAACTCCTTTGCCGCCATCAGGCTGCTTCCGCCCCGTTCACAGTACAGGATATATGCGTTCTGCTTCGACAACCGCTTTTTATAGTTCTCCAAATCCTCATAAGGAATATTTACCGCACCTTCCAGATGGGACAGCTCATATTCTTCCTTCGTTCTCAGATCGATCAGAACAGTATTCGGCCTTCTCAAACAGGCTTCCAACTCTCGGACACCAATCGCTTGAAACTTCATAGCATCACCTCTTCCGGCTATTTGCCTGCTATGTTCATAAAAACAGATTGCAGAGTTTCTGCAATCTGTTCCCATGAGTATTATATGCCCTTTTCTTCTTTTTGCTGCTTATCCCCGAATACTCTAGTAGTTGTTGCTGCTACGGTTCGATGCCTTATTGGAATAGCTGTTCTGACCGTTGTTGTTCTGACCGTTGGTATTTTGGCCGTTGTTGTTCTGGCCATTGGTATTCTGACCATAGTTATTCTGGCCGCTGTTGTTCTGGCCGCTGGTATTCTGACCGTAACTGTTCTGGCCGCTGGTATTCTGGCTATAACTGTTTTGCCCATAGTTATTCTGGCCATTGGTATTCTGGCCGTAACTGTTCTGGCCGCTGTTGTTCTGGCCGTTGGTATTCTGCGTCCTGTTCTGGCCGCCGTTGTTCTGTGCTCTGTTCTGGCTTCCGCTCTGGGAATTAGAATTTCTGCAGTTATTTACATTCGTACCCCTGTTTTGCGTATCCACATTCTTTGCCATGGTTTTGCCTCCTGATAGTTTTGCTGGTTTATGCCGCATAATTATTATTTGAAATTTTTTTTATTTTATTCGCAACATTTTCATTGCAATTTTTGTCAAAATAAATTATAATAGGTCTGTAAAAGGAATTTCCCTTCGGGATTCTTTTTACATAGTTATACCCCTTATTAATTATTTATACTCCCCTCATAGAAAAGACCATTGCGCAGCAATGGTCTTTTCTCATCTCTTTTTCACAGTTATGGTTACAGGTATGGATGCATTTACCATTGCCCGCTCATCGGTAGCCGAGTCATAGAAGTAAACCTGCAGCTTGCCCTCATACTCTCCCGGTGAAAGCTTTAATTTCTTATCCAATGACAATTCGCGTACCTGATATCCCGGCTCTAACCGCCCGGATATTCCAATGACTTCATCCTGAAGCACCACCTGGACAACTGCATTGTAATTGGCCCGCGACGGATTCCCAAGCAGAAGCTTTATCTTTCCCATATTCAGATCTACCGTTACCTTATCCGCATAAGTCAGTGAGGTGGCGCCGCCTCCCCCTTCCTGCTCCAGCTTTCCATCGCCTTCATCCCCCATTGCTTCTGCCCTTGATTCCGGTTTTGTTACCGTCTCATCCGGATCAAAGGATTTATTGTTACCGGAATGCCAGGCAACTGCCAAAATCAGGATACATAACAGCCCAACTGCAGGTATCAGCAGGAGCAGTAATTTTCGTTTATGATTCTTCTTATGTGATACAGTCATTTCATTCCCTCTTAGATTTCATCTTCTTAATTCATTTTAATATTTCTTTCACACCTTAAAGATATCATATATTGTTCCATTTTTCAATAAATATTATATATAAAATTTCTTATATTAAATACGAAATATTATATTGCATTTTCTTCTTCATTCATTTATAATTTAAGTTGAAATTTATAAGGAGACAGATTAATATGAAAGTATCAGCTATTCGCACGTTCGTAGTGGATTGTTACCGCACGAACTGGGTATTTGTAAAAGTAGAGACGGATGAAGGTATCAGCGGCATCGGTGAATGTACGCTTGAATATAAAGAAAATGCCCTGCTTGGCGCCATCGGCCATATTGAAGAATACTTAATCGGCAAAAATCCGCTTCAAATAGAAAAACATTACCATGATATTTATCGTGATGCTTACTGGCGAGGCGGTCCGGTTCTTATGAGCGCCCTTTCCGGGGTTGAAATAGCGCTCTGGGACATTCTGGGCAAGCACTTAAATGTACCGGTATATCAATTATTAGGCGGAAAAGTAAATGACAGGGTTCGTATCTATGTAAACGGATGGTTTGCCGGTGCGAAAGAGCCTGAGGAATTCGGTCAGAAAGCAAAAGAAGCTGTACAGCGCGGCGTGACAGCAATGAAATGGGATCCCTTTGGAAAGAACTACCTCAACATCTCCAACGCAGATTTAGACAAGGCATTAAGGTGCGTTGCCGAAGTGAGGGCTGCCGTGGGATCCGGTGTGGATCTGCTGATCGAAGGCCACGGACGCTTCAACATTCCCACCGCCATCAAAATCGCAAAGGAATTAGAAGCATTTAAGCCCATGTTCTTTGAGGAGCCGGTTCCGCCGGATAATCTTGATGCATTAAAGGCAGTAGCATCAAAATCCCCTGTCGCACTTTCTGCCGGTGAACGTCTCTACACCCGCCAGGAACATAAGCGGCTGCTTGAAACAGGCGCGGCATCTTATATTCAACCCGATATCAGCCACGCCGGCGGCATCATGGAATGCAGGAAGATCGCAGCAATGGCGGAGACATACTATATCCCGTTTGCCCCCCACAATCCCAGTGGCCCAGTTGCAAACGCAGCGACTCTGCAACTGGCGGCATGCTGTCCCAACTTCGAGATTCTTGAGATCATGTACAGTGATGTTGATTACCGGAATCGGATTACGAACGAAGCACTTTCCTATGAAAACGGATATATCACGATCTCTGATAAGCCCGGTATCGGTATTGAGATCAACGAGGAGGAGTGCTCAAAGCATCCTTATCAGGTACATACGCTGCGTCACTACAACGGCGCCCTGACGGATATCCGTCCGCCAAAAACAGCTTTCTACTTTTAAGATACAAGGAGTATATGCCATGAACAGGAAATCCGTACTTGTAACAGGTGCCACGAACGGCACAGGATATGCCATTGCTGCCCGGTTTGCGCAGGGAGGCTATGATGTATTTATTTCAAGCCGTCATCTCGCGCATGCGCAGGAGGCCGCTGACAGATTATCAAAAGAATATGGTGTATTTTCAAAGGGATATGCTCTTGCCCCGACAAATGAGCAGCAGATCAAGGAAGTATTTGATGATATCCGCGCATGTGGTTATCTGTTAGATACCTTCGTTGCAAATGCTGCCAATCTGGGACTTGATATGGAAGATACTCTCGCTTTGAATCTGAATGATTACCGACAGGTAATTGAAACAAACATGGTCTGGAATTTTGCCATGGCCAGAGAAGCCGCCCTGCAAATGCGTGAAAAGCATCATGGTGCACTGGTCTTCATCACATCAAACACAGCCTACCGTGCAATTCCCGGACGTGCTGCCTACTGCGCTTCCAAAAGCGGCATTCTCGGACTATCGCGTGCATTGGCTGTGGATCTCGGACAATATGGGATCCGCAGCAACTGTGTATTACCGGGTATGATCAAGACAGACCGCTGGTACAACAGTCCCGCTCAGCAGACCTCTCTCACTGCCCGCACTCCCCTCGGCGATGTGGCAGAATTTGAGGATATTGCAGAAGCGGCATGGTATCTCGGAAGCGATGCTTCGCGCAATACCACCGGTGCCGAGCTAAGTGTAGATGGCGGTAATCTCGTTCAATTAACTCCCCGTGTCTGAAAATATGAATTGCAAAAAAACTCCCCAGTCAATACCGCCGGCTAAGCCGTTGGTACTGACTGGGGAGTTTTTATAGCCCTTATGCTTTCTGTCTGTGTTTTATGCGGTCTCCGGGAATTTTGTTTCCGCTTTCTTGGAGTTATGGGAATGCTTTCTTACGGCAGCAATAGCCGCATCCATGTCCTGACTCTCGATGGCCGCAAGAATTTCTTTATGTTCTTCTACCGTTTGTTTTGTTCTGGCAACACCAATCTGATAATACTTACGAATCGCTGAAATATACCGGAAATACTTCTCATATAACTCATATGCCATATGACCTTCGCAAGGGGAAAACAGGGTCAGATGAAACCGGATATTGATATCGATCCGCTTCTCCGGCCATGTATTCTCATCTCCTTCAAGCTTTCCCATCTGTTCATTGATCTCTTCCAGCTTGTGGATCAGTGCCGCTTTATAGCCGCGCTCCATGCTGAGCTCTATCAGAAGATTCTCCAATGCATACAACAGATCAATGATCTCTGCTATATATTCAAGGGTTACCGCCTTTACGACCACACCCTTGTATGGAAGATTCTCTATCAAATTCTCGCCGCATAAAATACTGAATGCTTCCCGGACCGGTACATTGCTGACTCCATACTTCTCTGCAATTTCCCTTGTGGTAATACGTGAACCCGGCTGAATCCTTCTGCAAAAAATATCTTCGCGAAGTCTGTCTGCAATCTTTACTGCCAATGTTTTTTCGACAATATTGCTTTGGTTTGTCTCCATTTTTCCACCTTTCCGTCATAAGGCACATATATTTATATATTATATATGAAATTGCCAGTATTTTCAAGTAAATTTTTATGGATTCACGTTGGGTTCACGTTGTTCACGTTGTTATGGGTTCAACCTATGGGTTCAACGCCGCATTATAATACATTTCTCCACTATGCGGCTCTGCCTTCACCCCTTTTTCCTTCAGCAGCTCACTTACGGTTACAAGCTCATATCCCTCTCGCTGCAGCTCCGGAATGATCGTGTATAATGCATCCGCTGTCTTTGTGTTGCCCGCAAAGCAATGCATAAGGAAGATCGCCCCGTCCTTTGCCTGTGCAAGGACAGTGCTTGCACGCTCCTCGGCGCTCACCCCGCTTTGCGCATCCGTGGAATCATACCCGCTGATGAAGGTCAATTCGATATTTTCAAACATCGCAGAACTGGTTGTCAGATACGGTGGGCGGAACAATGTCGGGCGTACGCCTGCATAGGCTTCCACAGACTCCTGCACCGATTCGATCTCTGCTTTTATCTCGTCTGCCGTCATTTCTTCCATATGGACGTGATTCTGCGAATGATTTCCGATCTCACAGCCCTGCTCGACGGCTTTCTGCAACACCGGACCTGACTCTTCTGTAATGTTTGCCCCTATTACGAAGAAAGTGGCCGGTACATCATATTCCGCCAGGATATTTAAAATCTCTGACATCGTCGTTGTATTCGGGCCGTCATCAAAGGTCAGGGCAACCATTTTCCTTGTAGTCACAGCCGGCTTATCATCCTTTTTCTCCACGTCCTTATTCGGTTTCTGTCCGCAGCCTGCCAGAAGCAAGATACATAAAATCAAAATTCCCGCCATTATTCTTTTCATCGGTTATCATTCTCCTGCATATTAGATGTTTTCTGCTTTTTTCGTTTCTTTACGTCTGCGGCGTACAACAACCACTACCACACCGGTAAACGCTGCAACAATAACGGCAGCGATCACTATGATCCAAACAACCGGCAGCTTATGTGTATTACCACCCATCAAGCTTCTCGCCTGATAGATAAGAGCCGCAGCCTCTTCCCTGGAGATATCCTCAAGTGCGTCAATCTGCTCCTCTCCGGCTGCCGTAACAAGTCCGGCACCGATAAGTGCTCCTGCCGCCCGCTGCTGTTCCTCTGTCAGCTTCTCGTAACCTTCTACGGTCTGTACGGCTTCCGAATCGTCCTTCAGCTCCTTCCCTGCGCTCGCCAGGGCATTGTATAATGCTACCCACGCGTCCGCACGGCTCATAGAGGCATATGGATCCAGCCTGGTTCCGCTTACGATCTTCAGTGCCTTTGCTGTCTTAAGCTCCTCAGCACCCTGGTGTGTATCTTCCACATCTCCGTACTTGTCTGATCCATCCCCTTCGGATAATCCAAGGGCACGTACCAGACCGGTTACATAGTCACCGCGCTCGATATCATAGCTCATACCAAAAATGGTTTTGGTAAGAGACGGGATCCAATCGGCTGCAGCGGCTATAATGGAAGCCATAGCGTCTGAAACATCGCTGAATGAAGATTTGGCTGTCTTTTTGCCGGCCTTTTCCCTTACGATCTCATAATGCATCGACTCATCGCCCAGCTTCATCTCGATCACGGTATATCCGCGGTCATCCTTGTGCTGCGAAGCATCTCCTACGCGTTCTCCCGAGGAGTTCAGGATATATGCAGCATAGTCCCCGGTATTCTTAATGGTTACCGTACCTTCCACCTGCTCCACCAGAATCGGAGCTTCGCCCTTGGCTTCGATGGTTTTTCCGTCCTTTGACAGCTTCGCGCCTGTATTGCGTGTACGGGCTGCCGCTGTAATAAGGATTTTATCCGCATCAGCAATATCGGCATCCATCCCCAGGGCGCTTACCGTAATGTCCGCAAAGTAGTTATCGGTATAGATTTCCACATCGTCCAGGGAGATCTTCTCTCCGGTGATCGTACCGGCTGCTGCCTGGGTCTGTGCTGTATTCACAAGGAACTGTCCCAATCCCGGCGTCCAGATGATCTCTCCGCCTTCATTCACAAGATTCTGATGGCTTGCCTTCTCCAGGATCGTCATATTCGACTCCTTCAAGGTTCCTGTCGCGTCCTTCATGTTGATACCGGCGCGCCCTACAATGTAGCTGTAATTCGGAAGACCTGTACTCTGGTTCGTGGCATTCAGTGCATCCTTTTCCGTGTAATTTGTATAATAACCGTTCTTTGCTTCTCCGATCTCATTCCTGTGATACAATAGCGATGAGCTTGCCAGGGTACCGTACCGCAGCGGATGTCCCATAACCTGGAAGAAATCGGTGATCTGGTTTTTACTTGTCTCGCTCAGCTCTCCTACTTTGAACGGGAAATTAAGCCCGCTCCATCCCTGATAGGAGAAGATCGCGGAGGATACCAGATAATTTTCTGCAATGTACATATTCGGCTCGCATTGCTGGAACTCGTTCACAATGTACGGAATTCCCGTTACCCTGCGGGCTGCATTGCTGGAAAGCGAGCTTGCCGCCGGATTCAGGATAATGGAATCTACCTCACCTGCATATGCTCCGACCTTATAATCCGTGCCGCTTTGCGGATGTGACTGATATTGATGACGCGCCAGATAATCAAACTGCGCATTTTCATATATATCCGCCCGGTCATTACTGGGAAGGTTCGTCGTACCCGTGACAGGCGCCTTCACTCCCAGATCCTTCAGCCACCTGATCATATTTTCATGATATTCCTTCTGCAATTTGTAAAGGAATGAAAAACTGTCGTTCACGCGCTTTCTGCTGAAGTTCGATTTCAAATACTTCTCATCCAATACGACCGTTCCGTCGTCTAAGCTCTCTCCCTCACGAAGCGCCACCTTATTGTCACTGGTCCATGCCTTCACGAGCTCTTCGTTGCTCCCATAGAGCTCCTTCAGATATTCGTTGAAAAGCTTTCGGAACAGGTTCTTCTCATATTCGGAAGTGATCTCATAGTTTGTTCCCGAATACATGCCAAATGTATTTATCAGATTGGACTCATTATTGATCTCAAACATTGCAACGCACGGATCGGTTGCCAGCGTAGTTCCGGTATATGGGTTCTCCCAGGTAAGGATCGTTTCCTCCAGCTTCCTGGTCAGTTCCTGGAGCTGTTCATCAAAGTAGATCTCGGTCTTAAATCCCTGTCCCAGATCGTCATATGACGGATGGTTCATAGCCTCGGAGGGATAACGGACACCCATGAGGCAATACTGTATATAAATGCCTTTTTCTTTACATTTTGCCCAGAAGTAGCAAAGCTGATCCATCGACTCTGCATCCACGGTCATATTGTCCTTGTTAAATCCAAATACATTCGGGCTGAAGAATCCGCCATCGATATCCATAACGCGAACCATATTCATGCCGCTTGCCGCCAATATATCTACATACCGGTCAACCTTTTCGTGTGACTGGAAAGAAGCTGTCTCTGCATTGTTTGTCCCCCAGAACCGGGCCGTTATACCATCTTCAAAGACGAAGTTCTCACCCTTTACTGTCACATAGCCGTGCTTTCCTGCCGGTGCATCCAATACATAGGATACATCCAATGGCGTGCCTATTAATTTCTCATAATCGGGCTGCTGGTATACATACCAGTTTGATGTATCGGGATTATAGATACTCTCCGCTTCCGGCAGGTACAAGCCCTGGTCTGCCAGCGTAATGGCAAGTATCATAGCGGCACAGTCATCACTCTCCGACTTCAACCGGAGGCTCTTGATCTCCTTCTCCGGATTCGGATTCACGCAGGGGAACATGTTCAGGGAGATCTGCAAATTGTAGGAAGAAGCTTCCGGATTCTCTCCTGTCCAGATCACCCGGACAACATCACTTTCCTGCCTGCCCCACCAGTTGTAGATCTGCTGGTTCTTCCTAATCTCCACATCTGCCTTCGTGCCGTCCGTATATTCATAGGTGTACGTTGCAATATGCGAATCGTCATAGGAATATGCATGGATCACGTAGAATCCTGCCGCCTTCTGTCCCACCGGGATCTCAACCTCTTCCGTGAATACACCCTGGAAGAACTGACGCAGTGCAATGGCTGATTTTCCACCGTTGTCATTGGGTTCTACAATATCAAAGGGCACGCTTTCAAAATACTGTTCACCTCTTAAGTCAAAGCTTGACAGATCGTTCTGCGCTCCCTGGTCGGTCCATCCGCCTTTCCCGTCGCCTGCCTCCTGATCTGCAAAGCCTGTTGTCATGTATGGCTTCAGATCCAGCTTTGTAAATTTAATATTCTTTGCATCAAACTCTGCCTGCGGGATGATCTTAACACCAAAGCCCATATCCGGGAGGTTGCCGATGGTGATCTTAACATCATCATATTCCACTAACGGATCGGTAGGTGCTCCTGCCGCCGCAAGCTGTGCTGTACCTGCGCCCACAACCTTTGAAAAATCAAATTCCCAGTCCTCTAACTGCAATTTATCATTTACATATTTACCGTCCGTTGTGAAATAAGTAAGCGGGATCTGCACCTTCTGCCATTCCCCGATCTTTTGCTTATCAATAAAATCGTTGATGGATACGGCACTACGCCCCAGATCCGTCTTACCGGTGCCTCTTTGATTGAAGAGATAGAAATAGTACCAACTGATCTCTCCATGCAATTTTACCCAGAATTCTACGGCTGCACTTTTATAGACTTCTTTATCACTCAGATCGAGTGCTTTGGGGAAGGTCACATAGAACTCGCTATTGTCCCAGGGGTGTGTGATCTCCAGCTTTGCCTTTCCCACCTTCGCTCCCTGGAAGCTGTTCCGTAAGTTCCATTGGCCCTTCACCAATGTGTTTTCACCGAAGCTGTCTCCATAGATCATCTGAAGGACACTTGCTCCCTTTTTCAGATCCGCCGTATTTCCGTTATTATCAAGATAAAATCCGTATTCAAAGTAGATGTCATCCACAAGGATCGTACCATCCTGCTTTGGAGATCCGCTGAGTGAAATGGCATAGATATTGCTAAAATCAAAGGTACATCGGATCAACTTTTTCTGACTGTTGCTCCAGTAATGCGCATTCTCTGTGAAGTCGGATAACGGAATGACCACTTCCTGCCATCCGGTCTTCTTTGTACTGATATAAGAAGCCAGGTCAACGCTTGTATTTGCAGTAGCCCATGCTTCCACGTGATCATAATCATTGCAGAGCGATACGCTGTAGTTGCCATCTCCCGGCAATTTTACCCAGAATCGCAATGCCGCTGAATTCTGTTGTGCTTTATTCAAGGTCATCTTCGGAACGAATCCGATGGAACCGTTAAAATTCTGCTCCTTCGCAACCTTGAGGGACAACGCATGTGTTCCCCGGTAGGCATTTCCCTCCAGGATCTCAAAGCTGTTATTTCCCAGGATCTTGTTGGCTCCCACCAAAGCATCATTAAATATCCATCTGTCTGTTGTCAGCGCTTCCTTTTCCGGAATATTTTCTATTGGAACCGGATCTGCCTTTGTAAAACGGATGGAATCCAGTTGAATCGCCTTCGTCTCATCCTTTGTCGCATTTTCGGGAACGATCTGCGTAAACTGTATCCCGATGATATTCGCAAAATCAAAGTCGACTGCTACGCTTCCCCATTTATCTGCGGTTGCATCCTTCGGATCCCAGTAGCTTGCCTTATCGGTAAATTCACTGAATGGGATCACAAGCTCCTGCCAATCCTTCGACCTCAGATCAATATAGGTCTTGATCTCTGCAGTGGTAGTTATCGTTCTCCAATCCTCTTTTCCTTCCGGTGCAGGATTGATCAACGACACCCGGTACAGCAATTCTCCCTGTGCACCCTGGGGGAAACGGATGCGGAAACGCAGTGCATATTCCTCTCTTTTTTGCGGATTCTCCACCGAATAGACGGCAGGATAAGATATGCTGTTAAATGTCCCGGCCTCCAGCATAAATGCCTGGCTGTAATTTCCACTCTGATTCTTCCCTGCAACTACATAGGTATCAGCCGCATCGCTTTCCACCGTCAATGCGGAACCGGTAGACAGAATATAATCATCTCCGAATACCGGACGGAACTTGCTGTCTGTGGCATGATCCTCCGGATTTGTATACTTGTCTGAATAGGTTCCCACAGTCACCGTGGAAACTCTTGTATTTACAGTCACCGCATTCTGCGCGGAGAGCTGACAGTAATAATAAGAAACTCCAACAGAGGAGGTATCCGAAAGCTCGTATGTAGCTGCTGTGGCATCCTCGATCCTCTGCGCATCTGCCCGGTCCGCGGATGAACAGCGAAACCATTGGTATACCGGTTCTGTTCCGTCGGATACCGCTGCCGCCACACTTAATTTCGCTTTTGCATCCTTCTGCACGAGAATATTCTGCTCCGGCTGCGTTGCAACCGTGATCGTATTCTCCATCTCTTCCCATTCGACGCGAATGTTATCCAGAAATGTCGTTGTGTTACTGGCATATGTAATGATACCTATCCCTTCCACCTTTGTGTAGTCAGTCACGCCAAACTCACTGAGGGGGATAGCCACCTCATTCCACGTTCCAACCTCTGTGACGCTTTTTACAGCATCAAAGGAGCCTCCGTTTGCATAGATCCGAACCTTCAACGGATTATTTGTATCAAACCAGCCGCTCTTTGCATCAAATTTCAATATGCCGTTGTTTGCAGCCGCCGCACTCCAATCCTGTACTTCCCCGTACTTTAGGTTTATCCATGTCCAGCCGCCGTTTCCCTTTATTGTTCCATCGATGACGGTATAGCCTTCTTTTACGGTAATATTTTCGGCTTCTGTATCGTCAAACAGCACGATCTTGTTGCCCGAAGTCGGTTCTTCTTCTTTGGCCGTTTCCCATTCCAGGCGGACCTCATCAAAGTATACCTTGCCGTCTCCGCCCCAGGTTCTGCAATTCACGCCAAACACATCCAGCTTTGCAGTATCCAGCACCTTGGCATCACTGGGTGTTCCGCTCCAGATATCATAATATGCCGCTGTCGGGAAATCCTTTAACGGTACACTGATCTCCTGCCAGTCTGTGTTGGTTTTATCAAAGGCGATCACGTATTTTGACACATACCGCTTATACCAGCCTCCTGCGTCAACTGCATTCCCCAGATAAACCTGAATCTCGCCTCCGATTCCTGCGCTCACCTTCAGATTGAATTTCAATGTGGCCTTCTCCACGTCATCTGCAGTGATTTCCGGTGCTGTCGTTGTCTGTAACAGATTGTTCACGTAGGAATTGGACACCTCCCAGGCGCCCGATACGACCGTGTTTTTCCCTGCGTTATCTACGGTTCCGTTAAAATCATCCTTAAAATAGTAGAATGATTTCATATTGCTTTCCGCCTTTACGGTTGCGCCCCTGCTCAGCATACCAGCCGGAAATATCGAAAACACGGTAACTAACGTCATCACCAAAGCAAGTGCTTTTGCAAGTCTTTTCTTCTTTGATCGCATTTGCTCTTCCTCCTTAATTCTTTCCTTTTTCCACCAGGATCATGCCACCTGCGGTAATCTCCGGCAGTGTCACCATCCATCCGTCTTCGGCCTGTTCTGTTGTAAGTATCTGTTCCCCGTCAGGTGTGACAAACCTGCACCACCGGTCCGGTCTCACATCCGCAAGCTTAAGGAACAACTTCTTCCCCGCTTCCACCGGTGTTTCCTTTGCACTGTAATTGATCAGGAACAGTGCATACTTGTCTTCGCCCTCCAGTAGCTTTACATCGAGTAAGGCTGCATTGGTATCCACCGGCCGACAGATATGCAGCTCCTCCAGAAGCTCTTCCAGTGTATACAGCTCTTCCGCATCTGTATACTGTTTTTGAAAGCCGCACAGGTGCTCATTGTATGCGGCTACTGTATTTCCTTTTATTGCAAAGTCCTGAAGCTGTCTGATCTCTTCTTCGCTCAATCCGGCTGTTGCGGGAAGAATAAGAAGTCTGCAATGGATAAAATTGTCTTCCAGCTCCGATGCGCGTATCAGATCCACCGGAATCTGGCTTCTGCGCAGCCTTCCGTATATTGCCGAGGCGTTGAGATAGCTTCTCTCTCTGCCTGCCCAGACAGAGGTTGCAACTCCGTTATCAAGAGCATCACAGTGCGCATTGACATTCTCACTGTAAAGAAGCGCCACACCGGCGCGATACTTCTCCATCGAAGCCAGCAGCTCTCCATAGTTCTCTATCATACGGTTTGTCGCTATGGCTCTGTCAAACTTCTTCGTAGGAGTTTTGTCATTATATACCATTCCGTAGCCTTCCGGCTCCGGCGCATCATCATATGGGTAATCTGCTCTCCACTGATAATACATGATACCCTTCATTCCGCTTCCCAGCGCCGCATAGGTTTCCCGCTCCCATGCTCTTCCCGACAGCGACGTGTGTGCATCATATTCGATCAGCCATGCATGCTTTCCAAATACCGCTGCAGCGCTCTCCGCCGCGTCCAATACCTTTGTCGCTTCAAAATACTGCGCCCCTCTGCACGGGAGATAATGTGTCATGCCAAGGAAGTCCATTTCCTTAGCCACGCGGAAGAAGTCCTCGCCTCTCTGCGTGCTCCCCTGCTGCACCGGGCTTGTTGTATGACAGGTGAAGGTCGATGGCTTCTCCCATCCCTCCTTCGCCTTGTGGGCTAAGTGATTTAAATACTCGTTCATACGGATAAAATGGAATAATCTCCAGTTTTCCCACAGGAAGGTATCCTCGCCCGGAGCCGGTCTCTTACGGGGTGGCTCTGCGTTCCCGGCGATGTCCTTCTGACATTTGCCGGTCTCGGCAAGCCACCTTCGCCAGGCTTCGATGGAATGCGGATTATAGTCGTAGAAGCCTTCCGTGGGATATCCCGGTTCATTGTAGATCTGATAGCCAAGTACCACATCGTTTCCTTTGAAGTGAGCAGCACTTGCCACCGTCGCATCTTCATTATCCTTGAGGATGCCCGGATGGTTCAGGCAATTACGCACGAACCATCCCCAGAAATGCGGCATATCGTTTCCATTCTGGTCTATCATCCCACCATCCGTTATCCCGGAAAGATTTACATCATATCCCTGTAACCGTACAAAGGCAGACAATCCCTGATTTTTACACTCTTCCAGCATCGCATCCGTAAATGAAAAATCTACATGGACGTTTCCGGCTTCATCCCGGAAAACATCCCCAAGTGCTGCCGTTCTTACGATTCGGAATCCGGCCTTCTTCATATCTGCCAGATCCGCCTTCATCTCAGACAGCCGGTTCCCATTTTCGGGAACCGGCACTTTCTGGGGATGATACGAAGGATAATAATGCGTCCCCAGAGCGATCATCGGTTTCTTGTCTGTATACAATATGCCGTTTTTTATTTCCATCATAACAGCATGATTCCTTCCGATTATTTGCTCAACTCTTTATATGCGGCTGCTGCTTCCTCTGCAATCTTGTCAAGGCCCAGCTTTCCAAGCTTCTCCAGTTCTGCATCGTAATCATCCATTGATATATTTCCACAGATCACATTCGTTTCAAATGCCTTCATCGCCGGTTCGACATCACTCTGCATCTCGTTCCATGCTTCTGTCGTAAGACCCGGACACTTATCCACATGAACTCCTTCATTGACCTTCAGGGCATCATAGTAGATCTTCTGTGTTTCTGTCATTTGATCCTCTGTCAATCCGCCCATAACCATCTGCATATAGCTGTCTGTGAGCCATACGAAGTTTAACGGCTGGAAGATCAGACCTGCTTTACGGGCTGCCAGGATATCCGAGTATTCCGATTTCAGCTTCGGTGCACCGTCAACCATATCATAATGCTCACCTTCAACGCCATAATTCATCAGCCGGATTCCTTCCTCCGTATAGAAGAAGTTCAGGAACCGTACCAGCTCGATGGCTCTCTCTTCATCTACATCCGCAGAGATACAGAAGTTAAAGATTCCTCCTGCCTGACTCTCAATACCCTTGTCTCCTGTGGGGCCTTCGATGGGCGCAATGCCTTCAAACTGTCCGTCAAATCCTGCGTCTCTTAAAGCCTCGGTATCCAGCTTCGCACGCTCTGCGAAATGGATCGTACTTCCGAGAACGTCACTGTCCATAAGCGTTAATAGCGTTGACCATACATCGCGCGTCGCATACTCCTGATCCAGGAGACCTTCTGCATACAATTTCTGCATTGCCTCACAGTATGCTTTGTAATTTGAGTGATATACCACCGGCTTATATTCGCCATCCTCCACGCAGAAGGAATAACGTGAATTGATACCAAATGCATATCTCAAATGCGTAATATCACCGGAAAACGGGATTTCATTGTTCGGATCCCCGTCGCCGTTTGCATCATTCTTCTTAAATGCACGGAGCACGTCAACGAATTCATCCCATGTTTTGGGAATCTCTTTTCCCACTCTTTCCAGCCAGTCGGTACGGATCATTGTTGTATAGCCATCCGGTATCTCCCGAAGTGATGACACCGTGTAGATGGCACCGGTCTCTGTATCTG
>CAKSAI010000015.1 GCA_934434905.1 uncultured Lachnospiraceae bacterium
AAAATGTATAGCGATGCTTCTGGCTTTGCCGATATTTATGGCGGCATTCCTTGCGGATGCATGTCCGACCCGGGCCGCGGGTTCCATAGAGGATATCGTTTTAAAGGCGGAAGATTATGATGCAAAACAGTCTTCAGGAGCGGTTCTTGATCCGAACATTGACGGCAGGGACACAACTGCTGTAGTTACGGAAGATGAGAGCCGGGTAGTATGGCACTTTTCGGCGGAAGAGCCGGGCAGCTTCTATATAAAACTTCGCTATTATACGGTGTCGGACAGTTCCTTGTCTATGGAACGCAGGCTGACGATTGATGATAAGGAGTCTGTGAAGTACTCCTTCCGGCGATCCTATTCCAGAACCGGAGAAGCAACCTACGATCTTCAGGGAAATGAGATCCGGGGAGCGGAGAAGGAGGATCTGTGCTGGCAGGAGGTCTGGCTTACAGATCCGAATGGATATGAGCAGGAGGAGACAGTCGTATCACTGGAAGCGGGAGATCATACGCTGGTGCTTGATTCTCTGCTGGGACGCATGGCAATCGGAAGTGTGACTCTGACGAGGCAGAAGCCCTCGGTGAAGAGCTATGAGGAAGTGCTGAAGGCCTGGAAGAATGCAGGAGCAGACGATGGGAAAATGGATCTCAAGAAGGTGCAGGCAGAGAAGTATCTGCATAAGTCGGATGCCAGTATTCTGCTCTTAAATGACCGAAGTTCTGCAGCTACAGAGCCCAGCTCTGCAAAGACTATTGTTTACAATACGATAGGAGGAGGCTCCTGGTCCGAGAACGGCCAGTGGGTTGAATGGGAGATTGAGGTTCCGAAGGATGGCTTTTATCAGCTGGGACTGCGCTGGAGACAGAACAGCAAGGCAGGCGGAATGTCGTCACGGAGATTGACCATTGATGGGGAAGTACCCTTTGCGGAGGCGGAGCAGATCTCTTTTGCCTATGACAATTCCTGGAAGGTCAGTGCACTGGGTGGCAAAACACCCTGGAGGTTTTATCTTACAAAAGGTACACACACGATCCGCCTGATGGTAAACCAGGGAGATATGGGTCTGGCTCTGGCAGAGACGAGTGCGTTGCTGGAGACATTGAATGAGATGTATATGAAGATCATCATGGTCAGCGGTACCTCTCCGGATCTGAAGCGGGATTACAATTTCACAGCACTGATACCGGATGTCATAGAGCAGTACAATAGCGTTGCGAAAGAAATAGATGATCTGATCGACAAGGTGGACAAGATGACAGACGGGAGCCAGGGCACGGCGGAGCTCTCCCAGATGCGGGATGTGCTGAAATGGATGTATGAGGATCCGGAGACCACGGCAAAACGGCTGTCGGATTTCTCATCCAATACATCAGCTCTGGCGAGCTGGCTGTCGGACTGCCAAAAGCAGCCGCTGGAGGTTGATTATCTGTTTGTATCCGCACCGGGTGTGAAGCTACCCAAGGCGGGTGCCGGATTCTTCTCGAACCTCCGGTTCCAGTTCGCGCAGCTTGTGAATTCCTTCTTCATGGATTATACCAGTGTGGGAAATACGAATCCGGCAAGCAAGGATGAGAAAGCACTGAAGGTATGGGTTATTGCAGGTACGGAGCAGGCACAGGTGATACAGAGTCTGATCAACGAGCAGTTCATCCCGAACAGCTCCATTCCCGTGAAGCTGGAAAATGTAACCACGGGAGCATTGATGCCGGCGATCTTCGCCGGACGGGGACCGGATGTGGTGCTGAACTTAGATGAGGCCACCCCGGTGAATTATGCGCTGCGCGGAGTACTCAAGGATCTGCGGGAATATAAGGACATTGATGAGGTGCTTTCCTGGTATGAGCCATGTTCCTATGAGGCCTTTGCTCTGGATGGCGGACTGTATGCACTGCCAACTACCCTGGATTATCCGGTGTTGTTCTATCGAAAGGACATTCTGGAAGAGATGGGGATTTCCCTGGAGGAATGCAAGACCTGGGACACTATGCTTCAGGCAGTGCTTCCGAAGCTCCAGATGAAGAATCTGCGGTTTGGCTTGACACCAAGTCTGAATTCGTTCTTGATGTTCTATTATCAAGGGGGAAATAACTTGTATAATCAGGATTGCACCAGGATACTTCTGGATACCAAGGAAGCGTTTTCCGCCTTTACCGATTACAGCAGCATCTACACCGATTATCGCCAGGATCGATCCTTCGATTTTGTCAATCTGTTCCGCAGCGGGGAGATGCCGATTGCAGTGGTAAATTATTCCCAGTATTATCAACTGGCCGTATTCGCACCGGAGATTGAGGAAAAATGGGGCGTGATGCTTGCACCGGGAACAAGGAAGGATTCAGGTGAGATCGACCACACGGTTGCCTGTACAGTGAGCGGTGCTTCTATCCTGAAGGGGACGAAGGCGGAGAAGGAAGCCTGGGAATTTTTAAAGTGGTGGGCCGGCAATGAGACTCAGGCCGATTACGCAAGAGAAGTGGAGACGAAGCTTGGAATTGCAGGACGTGTGAATCCAGCAGCCAATGAGGCCAGGGTTTCGATTCCGTGGAGTCGCGAAGTACAGGAGGTTTTAAAGGAACAGCTTGGGTATTGCCGTGGTGTGCCGCAGGTACCGGGGTCCTACTATGTGGGACGATATTTTGATTTTGGCTTCCGGGATGTGACGAATAATGGGGATGACATTGTGCAGACATTAATTTCCATTACGGAGGATATCAACGCGGAGATATGGGAAAAGACATTGGAGTTAAAGAAGAGATGAGCAGGGCAGAGGAGAGACGAATGAGTAAGAAGAAAAAGCAGAAAGCGCATTACACCAAAAAACAAATATTGACCGGATATGCTTTTCTGGCTCCTTTTCTGATCGTGTTTTTCGTGTTTACAGTTGTACCGATCATTGCTTCCATTGTATTGAGCTTTACATACTTTAATGGATTTGCCATGCCCACATTTGCGGGATTTTCCAACTATATTAAGTTGTTTTTGAAGGATGAGCTGTTTATGAAGGCGCTCTCCAATACACTGACATTTGCACTGGTCACAGGTCCTTTGAGCTATTTCCTGTGCCTTGTGCTGGCCTGGGTTGTCAGTGAATTCCCGCCGAAGATCCGATCCTTTCTGACCCTTTTGTTCTATGCGCCATCCATCAGCGGCGGTGTGTACCTGGTATTTACAATCATATTCAGTGAGAATCGGTATGGCTGGATGAATTCCATGCTGATGAAGCTCGGAATTACATATAAACCTATTTACTGGCTGACAGACGAAAAGTACATGTTCTGGGTGGCGCTTATTGTAATTCTGTGGACCAGCCTTGGAACAAGCTTTCTTTCCTTTATTGCAGGTTTTCTGAACATTGACCAGAGCCTCTACGAGGCCGGAGCCATTGATGGCGTGTCCAACCGATGGCAGGAGCTGTGGTATATCACTCTTCCCTCCATGAAGCCCCAGTTGTTGTTCGGTGCAGTTATGAGCATTACCGGTTCTTTTGGTATAGGGCCTGTATTAGATGGCATCTTCGGTAATCCGAGTACAGGCTATGCGCTGTATACCATGGTACATGAGCTCTCCGATTATGCAAACATCCGTCTGGAGCTGGGTTATGCTTCTGCCATTGCTACGGTGCTGTTCGCCATTATGCTGCTAGCCAATCGTGCAGTTCAGAAATTGATATCAAAGGTAGGTGACTGATATGAAGAGATTGAATCGTTCCAGGGGTGGCACAGTTGCTTTATTTATTTTTATTCTGGTTGTGGGATTCTTCTGTGCTTTTCCTATGATTCTGATCATCGGAAATTCGTTGAAAGGATTATCGGAGCTGTGGAAATTCCCGCCCACGATATTTCCGAGGAATCCAACCTTTAAGAATTTCAGAGATATGTTTCAGGCTATGTCAGGAACTATGGTGCCTTTTTCCAGATATTTGCTGAATACGATCATTATCACCGTGGTGGGAACGTTGTGCAATGTGATTGCCGGTTCCATGGCGGCATATGCTTTATGCAAGCTGCGCTTTCCGGGTCGCAATCAGATATTTTCATTGATTGTGAAGGCGTTGATGTTCAATGCAACGGTTACCGCAATTCCAAGCTACATTATCATGTCAAATCTGGGATTGGTGGATTCTCTGTGGGCTATCATACTGCCGACCTTAGGGTCAACACTGAGCCTGTACCTGATCAAACAGTTTATGGAGCAGTCCATACCGGACTCCCTGTTGGAGGCGGCACGTCTGGACGGAGCCAGTGAATGGCGGGTGTTCTGGAAAATTGTTATGCCCAATGTGAAGCCGGCGTGGTGTACAGCCATATTACTTTCCGTGCAGTCTCTATGGAATATAAGCCCCAATATGCTGATCTACAGCGAAGAGGAGAAGACGATGTCCTATGTGATGTCACAGATTTCAGCTTCCGGATTGTCCCGGGCAGGTGTGACAGCGGCTGTCACTGTCCTCATGATGACGGTGCCTATCGTGGTATTCATCTTAAGTCAGAATCAGGTGCTGCAGACCATGGCCACTTCGGGAATGAAGGAGTAAGGAATATGAGCAAGAGAAGAAGAAAAGGCTTAAGCCTTGCGCTGGCAGGTATGTTATTACTTGGCTTTCCAAGTCTTCCTGCGAAGGCCGACTATCAGAACAGTGATACGGTATATGATGCATATGTGTATGAAAACGGCGAGCCTGTGTCCATTCGAATGCCCTATGTATTTACAAAACAGCTGGCAGGAGAAGGACTCCCGGAAGGGACATTTGGAGAACTTAGTGATCTCTTTTACTGTAAAGAGGATGAGAAGCTTTATATAGCGGACAGCAAAACCGGCAGCATAGTGGTGATGAATAAGTCTTTTGAGACAGAAGCTGTTCTTCATTCCTTTGAACGTGACGGAGAACCGGATTCCCTGTCAGGAGCCAGCGGCGTCTGCGTCAGGGATGGAATCGTATATGTTGCGGATACCGGGAACAGCAGGATCGTGACGTTTGGGGCAAAGGATCATACTTTCTTAAGAAGTTTTGATAAGCCGGAAATTGTGCAGTTAGGAGAGGAATACAATTACCAGCCCATTCGTCTGGCAGTGGGGATCACCGGTCAGATGTATGTGGTGGCAAAAGGCGTGAACAGCGGATTTATTGTGCTGGATAAGGAGGGGAATTTCCAATCCTTTGTGGGTGCACCTGAGGTAAAGACAAATCCTATCGATGAGATGTGGAAGCTCTTTATGACAAAGGAACAGCGGGCAGCATTGCTAAAAAGTGTTCCCACGGAATACAACTCGGTCATGTTTGACAAGGACGGGTTTCTATATGCAACCACCCGGTCGGAGGGCGTTCAGCCCATTACAAGGCTGAATCTGCAGGGGGTGGATATTCTGAAATATCCGGATGGAGCGCTTCCGGATGGCGATACGGGCTATGAGCGTATGAATTCGGCGTTTGTGGATGTCTGCGTATCGGACAGCGGCGTTTATTATGCATTGGATGCCTATGCAGGTCATATCTTTGCTTACGATTCCCGGGGAAACCTTCTGTTTGCATTCGGCAGAAACGGTGCGCAGGCAGGAACCACGAACTCACCCATTGCCATTGAACTGGTAGAGGACAAGCTGCTGGTGGCGGATGCTGTAACAGGCAGGATCAATGTGTTTACCTGCACTGAGTTTGGTGCAGCTGTCCTTGCAGCGGATGAGGCAATGAATGCAGGAGATTACGAGATTGCAAAAGAACGTTGGGGATATGTGATCGATCACTGCAGTAGTTTCACACTGGCGGAGAAGTCCTTAGGAAAGCTGGCATTATATGAGAAGGATTACGGGAAGGCGATGGATCAGTCCAAGAAGACGGCAAGTAAGGAGGATTATTCGGAAGCGTTTCGCGCCTATCGCAGCAGCTTTATCAATGATCATTACCGGGTACTGCTGCTGGCAGTGGTTTTACTTGTAATCGTATGGGGTCTGTATAAGAAGTTTTGGCTTCCCAGTAAAGCTTGTGCAAGATGGAAGGAGAGCAGACTGGGAAAAGGGCTTGCTTACGAGAGGTATTGTTCCTTTCATCCGTTGGACGGCTTCTGGTGCCTGAAGCGAGAGAAGCGTGGAAATCTTCTGACGGCTACGGTGACCATTATACTGTTTCTTCTGGTGTATCTTATCAATGTACAGTTTCGGGGCTATCTGTTCTTACAAGGACAGCCGGAGGATGTGGATGCCCTGTTGTCAATTCTGGCGGCTGTGGGCTTGATGATCTGCTACTGTGTGGGAAACTGGTGCTTTACTTCTCTGATGGATGGCAAGGGAACTATGAAGGATATCTTCATCGCCATGGCAGCCGGGCTGCGTCCCTATATTACCGGGGGACTGGTATTGTTTGTATTATCCCATGTGCTGACCTTGCAGGAGGCATTTCTGTACAATGCTATTTCGGCTATACTAATGCTGTGGGTGGCAGGACTGATCTTCTTCGGGATGATGATGACGCATGATTATCTGCTGGGTAAGGGGATATTGACGATGATCCTTACCATTATCGGGATGGCACTGATCGTATTTATCGGACTTATGGTATACAATCTGGTAGATGATATGGTGAGCTTTATCTACGGACTGTATCGGGAATTGCTGTATCGAAGGTTGTAGCGGGCTGCAGGAAAGGAGAATGGATGAACATGAAAAAAAGAAGAAGGATCATTCGGACTGTGGCCTGTGCCGTTATGTTGGCAATGCTGTCCGGCTGCGGACAGGATGCCCGGGTTCATGAGAGCAGCCGGTACGGCGAGGCGACAGTCAGTCAGCCGGATACGGACTGGACGAAACCGGAGGGCGAAGAGATCGTCCTTGAGAATAACAGAATCGTCTTTCGGATGGATTCCGTTACTACACATTTTACGCTGACAGATAAAAGTACCGGTGCAGAGTACCGGTCAGCGGTGACGGAAGAGCTTGACGGCGCACCTACTACGCCAAATGAGCAGAGCAAGTCAGAACTGATTGCCCGGTACTGTGACTCGGACAATCAGTGGCAGGAACTGAATTCCAGCCAGCATTCCGTGGCCTACGGAAATTACCGGGTGCTGACAGATGGGGAGGCAGTAAGAGTATATTATACGCTGCAGCTTCTGGCAACGCCGCCCTTTGCACCGGAGGTGCTGACGGAGGATATGTATCAGGCGGTATCTGAGAAGCTTGGCGCCACCGATATGTTTAAGGTGAAGCTGATGTATAAGTACTATCCTGTGGAAAGCGCTACCACTGAAGCAAAGGAGGTGCAGGCGAAATATCCTTATGCCAAAGACCATGCAGTTTATGTACTTGGAAATCTGAGTGAGACCGACAGAGTTGCCTTAAATCGTTATATAGAGACCGCCGGGTATACGGCGGATCAGTACAGAGAAGATCTTGATCGCCTTGGAATTGAACTGGATGAGGAGGATGTTCCCATGCAGTTTACGGTTCCGGTGGAATACAGGCTTACAGACGAAGGTTTTACGGTGGGTGTGCTGACTGATCTTATTACCACTGCCAACAGTGAATACAGGCTCTACTCCGTAGCGCTGCTTCCCTATTTTAATTGCAGTGTGGTGACGGAGAAGAAAGGCTTCTTCCTTCTGCCGGATGGTTCCGGCTCTGTAATGAAGCTGGATCCGGCTGATAATGCAGGTTATACACAGAGAATCTATGGCAGCGACCCGACCTGCAACAATCAACTGAGTCCGGTGATCGTGAAGAATGCGGCTATGCCCTTGTGGGGTTATAGCAGCAGTAAAGGAAGCTGGCTTGGATTGATCAAGGGGTCGGCAGCTACAGCCACGGTGAATGCATACCGGGCAGGAAATACGGAATACTTAAGCCACGGCTACACGGAATTTGCTCTCGTGGCTACCGATAGCTATATGATGCGAAAATCAACCGTTGAGCTGGCTATATTTGCAAAAGAAAATTGTGTAGAGCAGCCGTTGATGGAATATGTTCTTCTGGAAAAGCAGGCCGGACTTATGGATATGGTGGATGTCTATAGAAACCGCCTTATGGAGGAAAGAACGCTTTCAGCAGGGGATCAGCGGGAGGATATGAATCTGTATCTTGAGTTTACTGGATATATCACGGAACCAGCTTCCTTCCTGGGAGTTTCTTATGACAAGAAAGTGGTGTTGTCCACATTGAAGGATATCACGGAGATTGTAAAACAGCTGCATGAAGATGGTGTGAACCACATTCAGGTGCGGCTTAAGGGATACACAAGAGACGGCGGCCTGTATCATGGCCTGGTGGATGGATTCTCTCTGGAACCGGCGGTAGGCACCATGGAAGAACTCACGGCACTGGCGGAGCTGCTCTATGAGAATGGCGGAGGTCTGTATCTGGAGGATGATGTACAGGTGGTATACCGGGATAAGAAATTCGATGGCTTTTCCTCTACCTCAGACGCGGTGCGCAGGTTGGATAAGACACTGGCGGACGTCAGTGATTTTAATCTGGTAACGGGAAAGGACACAGATCATCAGTATATCCGCTATCTGGTGTCACCCAAGCTGTATGAAGGTCTTGCAGAACGTTATGAAAAGGAACTTGGGGCGAAGGCGGGAACGGAGCATATCCGAGTTTCCATGGCCGGGGCGGGAGAACAGCTTGTGTCTGACTTCTCGGAGGCAGATGAATTTGACCGAAGCGAGACCATCGGGGCGGTTGTCAATTCTTTGAAGCTGTTTGAAGCGCGTGGCGCTGTGATGACCGATGTTGGAAATGCTTATGTGCTGGGACATGTGGGACACATTTTAAATATCCCCCTGTCGGATTCTGCTTTTCCGTCAGAAAGCTTTCATGTGCCTTTCTATCAGCTGGTACTCCACGGTAGTGTCAATTATGCGGGAGAGGCCATAAATATGTCAAGGAATCAGGAAAAGACCAGATTTGCATCTTTGCTTGCCGGAGCAGACCCCTATTATTCCTGCGTGACAGACAAGGATGCATTGGAAGGGCTCGGACAGTACCAAAGAAGATATCCGGTGTCTTTTGCAACGGTATACGAAGAGATTCTTGATTTTTGGAAAGAGAACCGGGAATTATACGCACTGCGGGCAGGAAAACAGGTGACGGATTATAGAATCCTGGCAGGCGGACTGTACCTGGTGGAATACGGCGAGACCTCCGTGATATTTAACGAAGCAGAGGTATCTGCGGAATGGAACGGACAGACCATCGAAGCCAGAGATTATGTGATAGTGAGGGAGTGAGCAGGTGAAAGAGAGAAAAGGGAAGAAAAGAAAGAATGTCATGAGAAAAAGGGATCGGGCAGGATACATTTTTACCCTTCCGTTTATTCTGGGGCTGCTGTTTATATTTATTCCTGCAGTAATCAACCTGTTTCGCTTTTCACTTAACGATATACAGGTGCTGACCGGGGGCAGGGGCTATCGTCTGGACTTTGCGGGGCTGTCCTATTATCACAAGGCTCTGATGGAAGATCCCAAGTTCAACCGTATGCTGGTGGAATTGTTAGGGACGGTTCTGGTGCAGACACCGGTGATACTGATCTTCAGTCTTCTGATCGCTTCTATGCTGAATCAGAACCTTAAAGGGCGGGCCGTAGCCAGGATGATTTTCTTCATTCCGGTGGTGGTGTCCACAGGTGTCATAGCATATGTTCAGAACAACTGGGTATCCGTCATGACGGTCAGCGATCTTGGAAATGCGCTGACCGGAGGAGAGGGAGCTGGTTTATATGATATTTTGAGTCAGGTGAATGTCGGACAGGGGTTGATCCAGGTGGTCATTAGTGCGGCGGCAGGACTGAATAAGATCGTTCGATCCGCCGGTATGCAGATATTTGTACTGCTGGCTGCCTTGCAGGAGGTTCCGGATTCCATGTATGAGGCTGCCAAGGTGGAGGGCTGTTCTGCCTGGGAATGCTTCTGGAAGATTACGATTCCATCGGTAGTTCCGCAGATCGTTATATGCGGGGTGTACACGCTGATCAGTATCTTCACAGCTACCGATACAGATATATATACCTATATCTCCGATCAGGAATTCAAGAATAATCAGCTGTCCTTTGCAGCGGCCATGAATGTACTGTACCTTCTTGTAGTCGGACTTTGTATATTGATCGGAGCAGGAGTGATCAAGCTTGCAGGCAGAAATAAGGATTAGAGGAAGGAGATGAGAGAGAATGAAGGATAGAAAAAGAATCTATGCAAAGCTGTCTAAGCTTCTGGTCGTTGTATTACGGCTGGTACTTATTGTAGGTTTGTGCTATATCATCTTAAAACCGTTGATCCAGTACTTCCTCTATGCCTGTATGTCTCTGGAGGATTACCGGGATTATACGGTGTCCAATATACCAAAGCACTGGTCCTTGTATAATTGGAAGAAGGCTGCGGAGCTTCTTAAGCTGTTTGATGGGGCTGGAGCACGTTCGCTGCTGTTTGCACTGTCCACGGCACTGCTTCAGATGGTTTCCAGCATGGTCATCGGTTATGGGCTGGCGCGCTTTCAGTTTCCGGGAAAGAAGATTCTTACTGTGATGCTGTTTGTGGTGATGCTGGTTCCGGGAACGGTGCTGCAGCTGCCGGAGTATTTTAAGTTCCGTTATTTTGGGGTTGGCGGGGCAACCGTGAACCTGATCAACACGTTGACACCCTATTATATCCTGTCACTGACAGGGCTGGGACTAAAGCAGGCATTGTATATCTTTTTGATGCGTACCTTGTTTATGCAGATGCCTGTGGATCTTGAAAATGCGGCTTATATTGACGGGGCAGGAGTATTCCGGACGTTCCTTTCGGTAGCCGTACCGCAATGTAAGTCACTGATGATCACCGTATTCCTGTTTGCCTTCTGCTGGACCTGGACAGATTCATCCTTTGCCAAAGCCTTTTATCCGGATATGTCACTGGTCAGCAGCAAGCTTCTGAGCCTGAGCGGAACCGACTTGGGAAATACACTCTATGCGGGGATTATCATGATGGTGGCTCCTATGTTATTATTGGTAATTGTCTGCCAGAAGCAGCTGGTGAAGAGTATCTCCATGAGCGGCATGGCAAACTGATGTTACATGGTTATGTATAAGATACGTCACAAATTTCAGGACGTTTATTTTCGAAAGAAATCTTATAAACAAAAGTAGATTAAGGAGGAAAAACACGATGAAAAACATGAAAAGATTCCTGGCGCTGGGACTTGCGCTGACAATGCTGCTCACATCAGCAGCGTGTGGGGGAAAAGAACAGGGAAACAAAAATCCAACAGGGAACGACACAGCGGATGAGGGGGATTTCCCCAAGGTAGATCCGTATACCAAGAGCGAGGTGCAGGATCTGGGCGGTTATGAGTTCACGGTCGCAGCCAATTTCCAGTATTATGATGATCCTACAGGGGTAGATATGATCGTATCGGAACAGGCATGGCAGAGCCGACGGGAAGAGGTAGAGCAGCTCTACAACTGTAAGATCAAGGTGATTCCGGTACCGAATCTGTCTGCCAAGATCCTGGCCGGGGAGAAGGTGGCGGATCTGGTTCAGCTCGATCTGACGCAGCTTTACAGCGCCATCGGCGCCGGATATCTGCGTCCCTTAGATTCCATTGAGGGACTGGATATGAGTGATGAACGCTGGAGTTATACTTCCACTTATACAGATCTTGCCACCTATAAGGGAAGGCCTTATGCATTGTCCTATGCCACGCCAGCGGAAGTTCGTGGTGGTATCGTTTATAATAAGACGTTGTTAAAACAGCTTGGCATCACGGAGGATATTCCGACACTGGTGCGGAATGGAGAATGGACCTTTGACAAATTCCTGGAGTTGTGCCAGAAGGCAACGGTGGATGCCAACAACGACGGCGTGCCTGAGAGCTACGGTGTAATGTCCCAGTCCGGTGATAAGTACTGCAGTGATTTCATCAATGCCAACGGCGGACGGATGGCTGTCATGGATGAGGATGGTAAGGTGAAGGAGAACTTTTCCGACCAGAAGGTCATCAACGGTCTGACCTTTGCGACAGATCTGGCGAATACCTATAACGTGGCATACATTCCGGAATCCTGGAGAACCAAAGAGACCTTCCTGGCAGGAGGCTATAGCCAGCAGGATTTTGTCAACGAATTCGTCAATGGGAAAGCAGCCTTCTATATGTGTGAGACATGGGTTATGAATCAGCTGATCAAGCCGGCAGCTTCCGGGATTGAATATGGGTTTGCTCCCATGCCCAAGGGACCGGATGCGGAGGAGTATTCCTGTGACGGTCATTACATGCTGGGCTTTGGCATTACTGTCAACAATAAGGATCTGGATAAAGCAGTAGTGATCATAAATGCTCTGGCAGAACGGGCAGCCGGCTATGAAGGAAATGACTGGATCGATGCGGCCATAGAGGTAGAGTTCTTCCAGGATGGCGACACGGACAGCGTGGAGATATATAACCTGTTATATAAAAATTCAAACTTTGATTATATTTACGCCATCGATCACAACGAATTATACAATAAGGCTCTGCAGCCGGCAGCACTGTGGAATCAAGGAAGTCCCTCCAGCGTATTGAGTGCTATGCGGGGAACCATGCAGTCTTATCTTGATAATGTTTACAACCAGAAATAGGTTTCCCGTATTCAGCTTTTTGAAACAATAGTAGAGAGGAAAAATGGCATGAAAAATAGACAAAGACAAGCCCTCAGCAGTATATTGACCGGGATCTTTGTTCTGTGTTTTCTCCTGCAGTCGCTGCCTGCCGTGGAGGTTCAGGCAGCAGCCTTTCCGGTCTATCAGGCCGGAAAGGATATTGATTACACGGATGGAGAAGGTGCAGGAGTGGAACTGACACACCGGAGGGAGGAAGAGGCCGTTACAGCTTCTTATGAGCTGAATGATACAAGGCTGACCAGAAATGCTACATATTATATGTCCATGCAGGTGAAGTTTGACAATTCTCACAGCTGGGTGATACGGCTTCGTAATGTAACCTGCAAGATCAAGGGTGAGACCGTAACGGGAAATATGGAATTCCGTCTCTTTAAAAACAACGGTGTCTTGCAGGTAGGGGGGAAAGGAATTGATAACTGGCCTACCTTTTCCAATATCAGTGACGATACCTGGCATGAGGTCACGGTGCGCTCCGCAGTGGACAGCTTTGAGATATGGGTGGACGGTGTCCGGGGCCGGGGATTGTATTATCTGCCGGAGGTGACGGATATGGTCACCAACTATACCTGCCCGGCAGTGCAGTTAAGCGGCTGGAACAGCGGCACGGTGAAGAATATCCGGGTCTGGAATGACGGAGCAGCGGAAAATCCTGTTATGCCGGCTGACAAGGTAGCCCAGAGCATTGAGGCCCTGCCGGACGCCGTGTCGCTGAAGGCCCAAGATCGAAAGCAGGTTGCGGACGCAGCGGCGGCTTATGCGGCGTTAAGTGAGACAGAAAAGGCATACGTACCCAATTACGATAAGCTATTGCAGCTGCAGCATGTCAGCAATGGCGGTGATAATGGGTATGATATTACGGTCAGCGGCAGTGCAAAAGGTCTTTTCTCGGAAGTATTTCCGGACGGTGTGCTTTCCCAGCAGAAGGGCAACTCACCGCGCAAGTATTATTTTGAGACGGAAGCCAGCCGGAATTCTACTTATTACACGCAATGTGTGATCAATATGCAGCCGGATTCCAACTGCTTTGATATCGTTCTGCGCAATCAGAGCCATACGGTAGGCGGCAAGAAGGTCTCCGGTCCGATCAGTATCCGCATGTTCAGAAAGTCTGCAACAGTCTTAGACAGCAGGCAGAATGGGCTTAGCGAGTGGCTTAATTATTATGATATAGATCTCTTCAAGGGAAGTCACGTGATAACGGTGGAGAGTACGCCTACATCATGCACGCTGTGGATCGATGAGGCGAAATATGAGATTCCGGGATATCTTGACAAGGTTTCTGATGTGGACTGTATTCAGGCACAGTCCGGGATCTATCTGTCCGAGGAAGTAACCGGAACCGTCAGTGATATCCGTGTATGGAATGACCGCAATTCCGGAGCGGGCGGACAGAATCGGTATGCAGCCGGAGATGCAGCACGGATTGCAATCCTTGGTCTGCCAAAGCTTCAGAATCTTAGCCCGGCGGATGCTGCAGACATACAGGCGGCCAGGAAGCTTTGCGATGAGCTGTCGCAGAAGGAGCTGAAGTATGTGACGAATCTCGATAAGCTGGAACGTCTTGAGCGAGCCATGGATCTGCTGGAGAAGACTGGTGAGCATGCATATGCATTTCTGAAGGATGAACTGCCAACCGTAGAGGAGGATTACCTGAATCTGATCTCTACGGGAACTCTTTCGGTCCCGACAGCCCATAGCAATCTGGTAAATTATAATACGCAGACACATGAATTGAATTTTAAGGACTGCAAGGAGTATATCAATACACCTTTTAAAGATATCAAGGGGATTACCCCGGAAGATACCTGGATGTTGAAATTCACGTATACGCCGCATGAATATTATTATGAGTATCCCTCCGCTGCATGGATGGGGCTTCGAATTACTTTTTCCGGCTATACGGTGGGCGGAAACGGAAGCACGAAAGTGAATCGGCATCAGCTTGCTTTTATGGTGTCTCAATATGGGGTCATGTCAATCGAAAACGGGAACAGTATGCCGAATTCGTTTCAGCCATTTAAACCGGAGCTTGGACAGAGCTACCAGGTGACTATGCTCTGTGAGCAAGGCCGGATGAAGGTATGGGTGGATGGAGAGGTGCTGGCATACTATGATGAACTGGCAGCTTTTCCCTTCCAGGTGGCATTTGAGAGCAGCCGCTGCAGATGTGATATTACCGATATCCAACTTTATAACATGAGCAGTCCCACGGTCTTAAAGACGTCAGAAGAAAAGAAGGGCGGATTCCAGTATATCAATGACCTCTTGTATGATGTGAAAGGACTTATACCGGAAGGGCATCTTATGGAGAAACAGTCCGTGTGGGTTCTTGCAGTGACGTTGACAATAGCTGTTATTATTCTGGCAGCGGTGGTCTGGATTGTCTGTCTGAAGAAAAGGGGAGTCAAGCACAAGAAAAGAGAGAAGGGGGGCAGTGACCAATGAGAAAGAAGATCGGAAAAATCCTGGTTTGTATCGTCAGCCTGGCCGTGGTGATCGGATGCGGCATCTTTGCTTATGCCGCCTGGAAGGGATACCAGGAGGAAAAGAAGGCCATGGCCGCCGGAAGGAATGCGGAAATTGTGGAAGCATTCCATGACCAGGGCGGTATCTACATGTCACCCTCGGCACCGAAGAAAGATGAAGCTGTAACGATCCGGCTTCGGGGCAACCGTTATAATCTGACGAAGGCTCAGATTCAGGTGACTACCGACCGTGGCACCACCTGGGAATGTTATGATATGGCCTATGAGAAGAAGGATGACACCGGGTATTATGACCTATGGGTAGGACAGATTCCGGCAAAGGAGGAGCCTTATTTCTATCGCTTTGCTGTGGGCAACGACGGGACCGAGGCAACCATGTATCTGGGTGTGGAAGGCTTGAAATCCTATCAGCTGGATGTCGAAGAGATGTTCTATTGCATGCCGGGCTTTGATACGCCCAAGTGGTCCCAGGGAGCCCTGTGGTATTATATCCATACCGGACAGTTCTACAATGGGGATACCAGCAACGATATCTATCGGGAATACCTGATGAAGGATAACGCTTACGGAGATGATACTCAGTCCATGAGCCGTGGAAGCGGTGATCTGGCCGGAATTATTGAGAAGCTGGATTACATTCAGGATTTCGGTGTAACTGCATTGGCGTTAGGACCCTTCTTCAGTACATCTGAGATGTTTGGCTTTGGTACGGACAATATGGAAGCGGTGGAGACAGCCTACGGAACGGAGGAACAGATCCAGAAGCTGATCCGGGAGGTACACGATCGTGATATGAAAATCACCACAGATATGGTTATCTCCTATGCCACCAATTATTCCAAGTATTATAATGCGTATGGATTCTTCCCGGGGGAGGGCGCTTATCAGTCAAAGGACAGCAAGTATTATCCCATGTTCCTATTCCCGCAGTGGCCTTATGATGGTGTGAAGATCTGGAACTCCATGGGACTTAACATTGCAAACGAGGATGCCGCAAAGCTTATATACAAGAATGCGGATTCCATGGTGTTGCGCTACCTCAATGAGCCGTACGGACTGGACGGTTATCGTTTTGACGCGGAGGAGAGCGTAGGAAACCTGGGCTATGAGTATGAACCGGAAAAATATTTTAACGGTATCCGGGAAGCGATCAAGGGAGTATCAGGGGAAAAGCTGATCCTGGCGGAGAACTGCACGGGGATTGCGGACCAGTATAATGAACTCTTTGATTCCTCCTGGCAGAAGAACGGCTATTTTGCCATGAAGGACTGGATGAATGGGAAAAAGACCGGGACAGAGGTGCTGAAGGTTTTACAGGATAATCTGATCAATACAGCCAGACCGAGGGCATTGTCCTCCTACAATTTCCTGGGACAGCACGACGTAGTAAGGCTCTGGGACGATACCGAAGAGCAGAAAAACGACATTGCAGCCGTATTGCTCCTGCAGATGACCTACATGGGGTCACCTGTTATCTACTACGGAGATGAAACCGGACTTACCAATGGCTATTACCACAATCAGTCGGCCTCGAATTTCCTGTGGGATGAATCCCAGTGGGATTATGATATTTTAAACCTGGTGAAAGCTTTGGGGCAGGCCAGAAAGGAATACAGCTGCCTTAAGGATGGTGTGATCTGTCACGGAGAAGCAGACGATGCACAGCTGTTTTTAGCATTTGGACGTTTTGATGAAAATGGGGCTGTCATAACCCTGTGCAATAAGCAGGGCAAGACGATGGAGCACGAGATCAATGTAAGCCGTTATAACATATCGGACGGCGATGTGCTGACGGACTATCTCACCGGAGCAGCTTATACCGTAAAGAACGGTAAGGTAGCCGTGAATGTGATTCCCGGAGGTACGCTGCTTGTAACCGGAAAGGCCAGCCAGTACCGGAGCCACTATACGGTTTCAAATATCGGTAAGGATCTTACCGTGGTGCAGAAGGATGAGAAGCAGTTCGAGCTGACCGGTAAGGGTGTGCTTTCCGGGAAGAAGGATTCCATCGGCTTTATGGAAGCGAAAGTATTCAACAACATGGCTCTTAGCGCAGAGATTACTCCGGGAAAGAAGGGAAAGGCTGCCTTGCTCTTCCGAAAGGATCAGGAAGCTGACAGTGCCCTCTATGCAGCAGTTGTGGAGAATGGAAGACTGACGGTGCTGGCGAGAAGCGAAGCAGGGGATTCCGTGGCAACGATTACGGAGGCGGAGATTCCCGAAGGCGCGGCAGTACAGGTGGCGAGAGAGAACGGCAACCATTTCGTCACATATTACCGGGAGAGCGAAGAAGGCGCATGGACATTGGTGGATAAGAGTGCATGTGTCCTGGCAATGCCGGAGGAAATCTATGGAGGGATAACCTCCTTAAAGGGAAGCAGTGTCTTTGATAAGGTGACACTGGAGGAAAAGGAACAGCAGATCTGCGATAGCTTTGATGAAGAAGCGCTGGGATCCATGTTTACCGCAGACGAAGGAACAACGCTGTCAGACGGACATCTGACGCTTAGGGCGGGAGAGAGCACGCCAGTCTTTGCATGGGCGAATGCACATACCGCTGACTTTACCTTCAAGACACGCGCAGGCGGCCTAAAAGACAGTGGAAACGGCACAGCTGCTGCCGGCGTTATGAGTATGGCGGATAAAGAGGATGCCGTTGTATTGGCAAGGACGCAGATTGATGGAAAGAATCTGTTGGTATTCGGAAAGCTGCTGGATGGGAAGCTGCAGGTGTCTGGCTCCATGGAGGATTCTGATCCGGATGCAGATGTGAACTTACAGCTGCAGCGGATTGGAAGCATGTATACTGCAGTTGTCAGCTATGATGACACCAACTGGCAGAAGATCGGTGGCAGCCTGTACTGCAACTATACAGAGCTGCACGCGGGACTCTGGACATGGAATGCAACCGCCTCCTTTGATTATGCGTGCTTCGGAAACAGTATCACAGACGGCGCATCGGTTAATACACCGATAACACCGGGAACGATCGAGACAGACTTCAGCGAACATCTGCGCAACATTGAAGATGATAAAATGACCTATCTGGGCAATGAAGATACCTGGGAGGATGTGGGTTCCGGGTATGCACAGAGAAAGGCAGAGGGTATCTCCTTACTTTATTGCAGGAATAAGTTGTTTGAGGATGTGAAAGCGGAAGCCACCATTACCCTGACCGATGGAAGCGGTACGGCCGGAATCCTCATTGGGAAACAGAAAAATACACGAGATACCGCAGCATGTTATCAGATTGCACTGAACGGGGACAAAGAGGTTACGATTCTTGTGGATGGCAAAGAGCTGGCCAAAGGAAAGGTGGAGACAAAGGGAGACAGCATCCGGCTGATCGTACGCCGGGAGAACGGATACCTGCATGTCATGGCAGGCGAAAACGGCACTCCGCTTCTGTCCATTTCCGATGACACCTATGGGAAGGGATATGTTGCTTATTATACCGACAGCGCGGCAGCGACCTTTACCAACTATGATATCACGGCGCTTGGCAATGTATGGCATTGTAACTCTACGATGCTGGGAACCAGGGGAGTCATCGAGTTACTTGAGAATTCTGCACTGACCACGCTGGAGGGTGTAGGTCTTACGGAAGGAATCATAACCTTCCAGGCGAATATTTCCATGCCGGAAGGAGACAAAGAGAATAAGATCGGTGTATTGCTGGGTGGCTCCAGTTATCGATTGGCAGGCTACGGCGCAGTTTCTGTTCTGTATAATGCGAAAACGGGTGTACTGGAGGCAATGGAAGGAGCAGACAGCCTGGGTAAAGTATCGCTGACCGAGCCGGGTACTTCGGAGGGTATCAGCCTGATGGTGGTATTCCGCAATGGAACATATGATATTTATGCGAATCAGTCTGCAGAGCCGGTGCTCAGCGTGAAGGCTTCTAAGCCGAATGGCGGCGGAGTGAGCTTCTACAAGAATACAGGAGTCGGAACAGTCTATAATGTGAAGGCCCTGGATATCACCGGAACCTCAGACATGGAAGACCTGGATATTGTAAAAGAGTGGCGGAGCACAGAAGCAAAGCAGAAGTATACCATTGCCGTGGCAGGCACAGACGGGGAGGCTGTCAAGGATGATTTTTCCAATGAAGAAGGATGGAACAAGAACTTCTACAAGATCAAGACAGACTGGGCGGACTGGTATGTGAAGGACGGCGTCCTCAAGGCGGATTCCACCGGAAAGAACTGGAATATCGCGACGATAATCAGCGGATTGTACCGGGATGTGGATGTGAAGTTCAAGATACGATTTACCGAATACAGCAGTTCTTCAAGTGTATATCTGACAGTAGGCAAGCAGCGGATCTATGCAGGCGCAGGCGATTCGGGACTGACGTTTTCCATAAACGGCAGTGGTCTGGTCAGTATCAGTGATAACGCAGGAAAAGGACGTCTGAATGACTGGAATACGTATATCAGCGGCCTTGACGAATGGTTTGAGGTAGAACTTAAGGCTGTAAACGGGCATGTGACTGCCTATATCGATGGAACCGAGATTTACAGCGGTCAGGCAGATTCTCTATCCAGCGGTTATGTAGCGCTGCAGAGTGATTATGTGAATCTGGAAGTGGATGACTTAAGCGTAACGCCGCTTCGGTAAAAATTTGTAATAAGATTTGTAATAAGAGTTGTAATAAGAAAGGAACCACAGTTCCGTAAAAAAGGGGCTGTGGTTCCTTGACAATAGGAGTAAAGATATGAGAAAAGAAGATTTTCGACCGCTTTCCTTTTGGAGCTTTAACGGAGAGATGGAGGATGAGGAGATCAAGAGCCAGATCCGGCAGTTTGCCAAGCAGGGGTTTGGAGGCTTCTTCATGCATGCCAGAGCCGGTCTGACCTTAGAATATATGGGGGAAGAATGGTTTCGGGCCTGCCGCACTGCAGTGGAGGAAGCGAAGAAGCAGAACCTTAAGGCCTGGCTCTATGATGAGAATGGCTGGCCCAGCGGATTTGCCGGGGGAAAGGTACCGGCATTGGGTGAGGATTATACGGCAAAGCACCTTTATTTTATCGATCATCTTCCGGAGGAGGGGAATGGGAGATTGATGGCTGCTTACCGCACTTTGCCGGATGGAAGCTGCCGGCGGCTTCCGGAGCAGGAAGCCATAGATGGAGATCTGTTCTGCTGTCTTGGGCAGCTTATGGGTTATGCAGATCTCTTAAATCCCAGGGCCATGAGGGCTTTTATTGACTTCACACATGAGAAATACAAGGAAGAGCTGGGAGAATATTTTGGAACAGTGATACCGGGAATCTTTACCGATGAACCTCAGCTTGTGGGAAAATTCCCGTATACCTTTGATTTCCCAGAGCTTTTCTATAAGGCAAACGGTTATGATTTCTTTGACGAAGCATGGAGGCTTACCAGAGACGGACTGGAGCATGCCGCTTTTAAGTATCAGGCATCGAAGCTGGTGGCGGAGTTATTCCGCACTGCTTTTACGGAGCAGATCGAGAACTGGTGCCGGGAAAATCATCTGGAATTCACCGGGCATTTCTCCAATGAGGACGGTCTTTGCAACCAGACCAGTGCTAACTATGATCTGATGGCGCAGTATGGTGTGATGTCGCGTCCGGGGATTGACTTTCTGGGACGGCGGCTGACGTCGCCGATACTGGTCAAGCAGGTCTCGGATGGGGCATATTTGGCCGGAAGAAAGCAGATTACCAGCGAGAGCTTTGGCTGCAGCGGCTGGGATGTGAGCTTTAATGATCTGTTATGGATTGCAGGGTGGCAGGCAGCTTTCGGGATCAATTCCATTGTGACACACCTGTCAGCCTACTCCATGCGAGGCAGGCGAAAGCGGGATTATCCGGCATTTTTCTCCTATCAGGAGCCCTGGTGGGAGATTTTTGGAGAGGTAAGCAGAGAAATTGTCAGGGTCAATGAATTTCTCTCGGAGGGACGGCGTGATATCCGTCTTTTGGTTGTATATCCGGTAACCAGTATGTGGTGTGTGCTGGCGGGAAAGCAGGAATTCTCAGAAGAAGCCCGGTATATCTCCAATCAGTTCCGGATGCTGGTGGAACAGCTCCTGGATCTGCAGAAGGATTTCCTTATTGTGACGGAAGAGGAGCTGGCCGTGTTTGAAGCTTGTGAGGGGAGGCTCTGCCGGGAGGATATCAAGTGTCCTACGGTGATCGTGCCGGACAGCCTCTCATTGAACCGGGCAACCTATAGGAAGCTGCAGGAGATTGCCGCAAGCGGCGGAAATGTGGTGTACATCAATCGCCGCCCGGTACTGTGTGAAGGGCAGCGAATGGATATAGATATTCCGGGGATTGTGGTAGAAAACCGGCGTGGGTTGTTGGAAAAGTATTTTCTCGCTAACGGTCAGACAGAAGATGTGCTTGCGGTAGATGGCTTCAGCGGGCAGGCGGTTTCGGGGATGATCTTATCCCGCCGGGTTCTTGAGGATGGAACACAGCGGATTTTTGTAATGAACCCATCTCATAGCGATACCAAGAAGCTGTATCTGCGGGTAAAGGGCAGACAGGAAATTCAGGGATATGAGAACTGTGAAAGCAGTGAGAAATATTGGAATTTCTGCGACGGGAAAAATACTTTCGTCTCAATAACACTGGCACCGACGGAAAGCGTGTGTGTGACGGCGCGGGAAAAAGGAGAACGGTCTGCTGCGGGTGTGCCGGAACTGTCTTCGATGAGGCTGCTGTTCCCATCCAAGGTAGAGCTGCTGTCCCCCAATGCCTTGACGGTGGGGCACTGTGACGTCTATGTAAATGATGTTCTGCTGTGTGAAGGGGTAATCCCTGCAACATGTGCGGACGCGGTGTATCAGCATGCTTATGAGAGCGGGAAAGTATCGAGAGTTCGCGTGGTTTATCAATTTTTGGCGGACTTTAAGGGAAAGATTCCGAAGAATCTGAAACTGGTGGCGGAGAGCGACGGCATTCAGGCGCTTTCGGTCAATGGAACCGATGTGTTAGAGCAGCGGGAAGGGTGGTGGATCGACAAATCCTTCCACGTGTTTCCAATAGCCGGACTGGTGCAGAATAAAACCAACCGGGTGGAGATGGAGTTTGAGATCATACGTCCGGAGGAACTTGAGGAGCAAGGGGACTTTGAGGGCTACCGCAATCGGTTTTTCTATCCGGTGGAGCCGGAGGATATCTATATTACCGGAAGCTTTGATGTGCACACGGAGGGCAGCGTAACGGAAGGAATTGAGACGCTGCATACAGACGGTGGATTTATGCTGACGGAAGAGACGGAGAAGCATGATGGCGAGTTGACAAGGCAAAACCTGTGGTTCTATCGAGGCAGTGTGAGCCAGACCTATTTTATCTCAGATATCCCGGAAGGCACGGATTGCTTTATCCGATTGGAGGACTGGATGGGAACAGCGGCTGAGATTCTTGTGAATGGAAAGTCTGCAGGTGTGATCTGCAGGGTACCTTACCGACTCTCCATATCGGAATATCTCGTTCCGGGAGAGAA
>CAKSAI010000016.1 GCA_934434905.1 uncultured Lachnospiraceae bacterium
GTGTAAGCAAGAAGAATATGGAAGCAACGAAGATAAAGGATATGAAGACCGGGGAATGGAATGCAGTGAAGATCGTGGCAAGCGGTTCTACGATTACAGCTTATGTAAATGGAGAAAAGATGGCAACGTATACGGATACCACATTCTTTGACGGATTTATCAGCTTTACCTCCGGTATGACAAAGTTCTCCATCGATGACCTTAAGATTACGCCAATGAACTAGTAAGAGGGTAGATATCGTGAAAAAGAGAAAAGTATTTAAGATCCTTTCCATCGCCTTGCTTGTGTGTATGCTCACACAATATACCGTAAGAGGATTTCGGATTACCCATGCGTCCCCGGAAGAACCGGACATGAGTACAGATGCTTCAAACTATGATTTCTATTATACGGAATATACGACATACAGTGAGTATCTGGCGGGAATAGAGGGAGGCGAGAAGGGAACAAAAACCATTTCCGTTGAACCGGATACACAAAACAGTACATATGATTCCAAAGAGGCGGCAGAGGTCCGGGAAAACGAGAACTTAATCGTTCCGGTGTCCGTGGAAGAAGCTGGTTTTTATAATATTTCACTTGACTATTATCCGGTTGTGGATAGTTCGTCAGCCATTAAGTTTGAGCTGTTGATCGATGGGGAGCTTCCGTTTTATGAGGCGCAGAATATCAGTCTGAAACGTGTCTGGCAGGATAGTGAAGAAATGGAATATGACGCTCAGGGGAATCAGATACGCCTTCCTTCGAATGAGGCGCCGGTATGGATGACAGAGACCCTGAAGGATTCCAGCGGATTTACGCAGGAGCCATTCCGATTCTATCTGACAGAGGGAGAGCATACCATTACATTTTCCGTCTATCAGAATACATTGGCGGTGAGCCGGGTCACGCTTACGCCGCCGGAAACCCTTCCTTCTTATGAAGAGGTTGTTTCCGGCTATGCGGAGAATGGGTATGCGGATGCAGATGAGACCTATCGTATCGAGGCTGAAATGGCAAGTGCGAAGTCAGATCGGAGTATTGTGAAGGTCTCTGACAGAACCTCTCCTGCAACGGTTCCATACAGCGGGAAAGAGATCGTGTATAACTCGATAGGCGCAGGAAGCTGGAAGACAGTAGGCGAATGGGTAGAGTGGGAGGTAGAAGCGCCGACCGACGGACTTTATACCCTGGTTCTTCGCTATAAGCAGGCGGACAAGCAGGGAGATGTCTCCTTCCGCACACTCTACATTGACGGTCAGATCCCATTTCAAGAAGCAGCCTCACTCTCCTTTAATTATGACGGTGGGTGGCAGACAGAGGCACTGGGGAATGGGAAGGATGCGTACAAGTTTTATTTAACCAAGGGAACGCATACGGTCCGAATGGAAGCAACGCTTGGTGATTACAGCGGCATGATTGCCAGAGTAAGCAATGTCCTGAATGAGTTAAATGATATTTATACGAGCATTGTGATGGTTACGGGATCCTCCCCGGACCTAGAGAGAGATTACCAGTTTGAGAAGACGATACCGGAAGTGCTGGTACATATAGAAGAAACCAGCGCGGAGTTAAAAGCTGTTGAAAAAGAAATGGAGCGACTGACCGGCGAGACAGGCGGCCGGAGCACAGCGGTCATCCGCCGCCTGTACACTTCCATGGACAGGATGCTTGAGGATGCGGAAACCATTTCCAAGAGACTGAGTAATTTTATGAGTGATATTACGTCTCTGGGAACATGGGTCAATTCCAGCCGTGAGCAGCCGCTGCAATTGGATTATCTTATGCTTTCCAATGAAGCTGCCGGAGTTCCGAAGGACAAAAGCAGTGTTTGGGACTGGATAAAATATTATGCCCGGCAGTTTGCCTATTCCTTTGTCATGGATTATGCAAATGTGGGGAATCAGGAAACAGAGACAGACAAGGAGATTACGGTCTGGATAAGCACAGGACGAGATCAGGCGGATATCATACGTCAGTTGGTAAATGAAAGCTTTACACCCGAATATGGGATAGGCGTAAATGTGCAACTGGTTGGGGCAGGAGCTTTGATGCCTGCTACTTTGGCAGATATCGGCCCGGATGTATATCTTGGCATGGGACAGAACCAGCCGGTGGAGTATGCGCTGCGCAATGCAGTCATAGATTTGTCCCGGTTTGAAGACCTAAGCGGGATTACCGGACGATTCTACGAGGATTCACTGACCTCCTTCTATCTGGACGGAAAGCTGTACGCATTGCCGGAGACCATGAGCTATCCAATGCTGTTTTACCGCAAGGATATCTTGACGGATCTGGGGATTAAGGAAGAGGATCTGACAACGTGGGAAAGTCTTCTGCAGAAGGTACTTCCAGAATTGGACATGAATAACTTTGACTTTGGTATGCAAAGCAGCATGAACAGCTATGGCAGTCTGCTGTATCAATATGGCGGAAGCTTCTATAATGAGGACAATACGGCGTCCGCATTTAATACCGCCGAGGCCATTGCAGCCTTTGAGATGATGACGTCTCTGTATACGGATTATGGAATTCCGAAATCCTATGATTTCGCCAACCGGTTCCGCTCCGGGCAAATGCCGCTTGCGATAGCAGATTTCACAGCCTACAATCAACTGTCCATCTTCGCACCGGAGATTGAAGGATTGTGGGGCATGCTGCCGATACCGGGTGTGAAGGATGAAGAAGGCAATATTGATAATACAGCGCTCTGCAGTGTAACAGGTGCAGTCATCCTTGAGAAATCAGATGCGGTAGAGGAGGCCTGGGAGTTCTTGAAATGGTGGACCAAAGGGAGTACGCAGTCCCGTTATGCCAGTGAACTGGAGACGGCTATGGGAACCGGCGCCCGGTACGCGTCTGCCAATAAGGAAGCCATGGAATCCGTCGGATGGGAGAGAGGCATCCGCAATGCCCTGATCGCGCAGCAGAGCAGCCTGGCGGGTATGCCGAATATTGCAGGCGGTTACTATACAACCAGAAGCTTTGACTTTGCATTCCGGGATGTTGTATACAATGGAGAGAACCTCAGGGAGATATGGACGGATGCAGCGGCAGAGATCACAAAGGAAATCGAAAGTAAGCGGGGTGAGTTTTATGGCAAATAAGAAAAATAAGAAAAAAAAGAAAAACTTTCTTATAAAGTATAAATCCGATTATTTGTTTATGGCGCCTTACCTGCTTGTTTTTTTGCTGTTTCAGGTAGTGCCGGTGGTGATGTCGATTGCTTTGAGCTTTACGTATTTCAATGTGTTTGAACCGCCAAGATTTGTGGGTCTGGCGAATTACCTGAAAATGTTTCTGAATGACAAGCTGTTTATGACCGCATTCGCAAACACGATGGTTCTTACGATCATTACAGGCCCGGTAGGGTATGTTTTAAGCTTTGGAATCGCATGGATGGTGAATGAGTTTAAGCCGAAGCTGCGTTCCTTTCTTACCTTGCTGTTTTACATCCCATCTCTTACGGGAGGTATGGCAGCCATATGGATGATCGTGTTTAATGGAGACCAATATGGTATCTTAAACGGTGTGCTGATGTCGCTCAATGCAATCTTTGCACCGATCCAATGGCTGACCGATACCGATTATATGATGGGTGTGGCCATCGTGATTGCCATATGGATGAGCCTTGGTACGAGCTTCCTTGCCTTTGTCGCGGGTTTCCGTACCGTAGATGAAAAGCTATATGAGGCAGCCGCGATTGATGGTGTCCGAAACCGTTTTCAGGAATTGTGGTATATTACCCTTCCTTCCATGAAGCCGCAGCTCCTCTTTGGCGCTGTTATGAGCATTACCAGCGCATTCGGTATAAGCAGCATTATTTCCCAGGTGTTTGGTTTCCCCAGCACTGGATATCGGTTATATACGCTTGTACATATGCTTGAGGATTATGGCGGACAAAGGTTTGAGATGGGTTATGCATCGGCAGTCGCCACGGTTTTATTTCTCCTTATGGTAGGAATCAATACCGCAGTGCGGAAATTAATAGCAAAGGTGGGAAAGTAATGGGTGCGAGAAAAATTAACCGTTCAAAAGCGGGAACAGCCGTACTTCTGTTCATTCTTCTTATATTTGCTGCGTTTATGGTATTGCCGATTGTGCTTGCAATCAGCAATTCATTAAAACCGTTGAATGAGCTGTGGGAATTTCCGCCAAAGCTGTATCCGAAGGAGCCTACATGGAAGAACTTTCAGGATATGTTTAATATTATGGCTGACTCGCTGGTGCCATTCAGCAGATACATATTTAACACGGTATTGATTACCGTGATAGGAACGGCAGGAAATATGCTCTTTTCCGCTATGTGTGCTTATCCCCTTGCGAAAAGGAGATTTCCCGGACGTCATGTGATTTTCAGGATCATCGAAATGTCGCTGATGTTCAATATGACAGTTACGGCTATTCCGTGTTATCTGGTTATGACGCGGATCGGATGGATTGATCGGTATGAGGCGCTGATCGTTCCGACCTTTGCGAGTATGCTTGGGCTGTATTTGATAAAGCAGTTTATGGAAACCTCTGTCCCGGATTCACTGATTGAGGCAGCGTCTATTGACGGCGCAAGCCAGTGGCAGGTTTTTTGGAAGATCGTGATGCCATGCGTAAAACCGGCGCTGCTGACGCAGCTCCTTCTGTCCGTACAATCCCTCTGGAATCTGGGAAGTACAACGTATGTTTTCAGCGATGAGAAGAAGACACTTGCGTATGCATTAAACCAGATTGTTTCCGGAGGTGTGGCCCGTGCAGGTGTAGGAGCGGCGGTTACGGTATTTATGATGATCGTGCCGATCACCATCTTTATCATCTGCCAGAACAATATTATTGATACGATGTCTACATCAGGTCTGAAGGATTAGGGAGGCAGAGATGAAGAAAATCATTTGTTTTATGGCAGCTCTGATGGTTGTGTTTACCGTCTGCGGCAGTACGGTCCGGGCTGAGAGTACGAATTACAATATAGACATACCGTATTATTCGTATACCTATGATTCAGCATATGAGCCGGTGCAGACACCTGCACCCTATACGGTGTCTAAGGTTCTTAAGGGAAGTGATCTGGCAATCGGGGATTTCAAATCCCTGCAGGATGTATTCTATGATAAGGAAACCGGCAGGATATTTCTCACAGACTCCGGTGCGGGCGCTGTCACGGTACTGGATGGCGACTATCATGTGGTGGCAGTCTTAAGCTCTTTTGATAACAATGGAGCAGAGGATAGCCTGAAGGAACCCACCAGTACCTGTGTGAGGGATGGAAAGCTGTATGTGACAGATACCGGGAATGGAAGAATCCTTAAGTTTGACGCCCAGTCCTTTGCATTGCAGACGGAGTTGAAAAAACCGGCGGTGTCCGTACTGGGAGAGAATTATGAATATAAACCATACCGTATGGCAGTAGACCTTGCAGGCAGACTCTATGTGATAGCAACCGATATTAATGATGGTATTCTGCTTCTAAGCCCGGAAGGAGAATTTATCCGTTTTGTGGCGGCCCCGAAGGTGGAGATCAACCTTTGGACAAAGTTTTTGAAAACATTTATGACAAAGGCCCAGAAGGCAAATCTGGAGAAAGCCGTTCCAACCGAATATAGTTCCATGGTGATGGATCCGAATGGATTTTTGTATCTGACGTCGTCTGATTCCACCGTGCATCCGATTACGAAGCTGAATACCCAAGGAAACGATATTCTGCACTATGAGGATGGAGATTACCCGGATGGGGACGCGAGTCATAGCCTGAAAACCACCGTACCGATCAAATCCACGTTTGTGGATATTGCAGTAAGACAGGATGATATCTACGCCGCATTGGATACGAAGATGGGAAGAATCTTCGTTTACGATCAGGAAGGAAGCCTGTTGTATGTCTTCGGAGGAATCGGCGCCCAGGAGGGGCTCTTCTATGCACCCTCCGCCATCGATATGATTGATGACACGATTCTGGTTGCGGATAATTTCTACGGAACCCTGACGGTGTTTACAAGGACAGAATTCGGGACAGCCGTGGATCAGGCAACGAATATGATGTTAAAGGGACAGTATGATCAGGCAAAAGAGCAGTGGAATGAGGTGCTCCGGCTGTGTCCGAACTATGATGCGGCAAATGTCAATCTGGCAAGAGTAGAGATTCAGAATAAGGAATATAAGAAGGCGTTAAAGCGGCTGGAGGGAACCAGTGATATCGGGTATTATTCCAAAGCCTACGAAGGGGCCAGGGAAGAGCTGCTCACCGAGCATTTTGTGCTGATCGCAGTCCTGCTTTTTGTGGCAGTTGCCCTTCTGATCGCAAGAAGCTTTTTGAAGAAGCGGTTTTCTCTGAAAGCAAAATTGCAGAAATATGAATTATATAGAGAGATACAGTATTCCAACTACACGATGTTCCATCCCTTTGACGGATTCTGGGATCTGAAGCATGAGAAACGGGGCAGCCTGGCTGCGGCGAATGTGCTGGTAGTCCTGTTTATCCTCGTATATGCACTGCGGGTACAATTCAGTGGATATATTTTCACAAGGGTGCTTCCGGGTGAGGTCAATACCCTTTATGAGATCGTGAAGATCGTAGTGCCGCTGGCATTGTGGGTGGTTGCGAACTGGTGCTTTACTTCTCTGATGGATGGGGAAGGAACCATGAAGGATATCTATGTGGCGACTGCATATGCGCTTCGTCCATATATCATAACAGCGATTCCCCTATGGCTGCTTTCCCACTGCCTGTCAGCAGACGAGGCGTTCATCTATACAACGTTTCATTCCATAGTCATGATATGGATGCTGGGGCTGATGTTCTTCGGAATGCTGGTGACGCATGATTATTCGCTTTCCAAGGCGATCATAGTAACAATATTGACATTGGTAGGTATGTGCCTGATGCTGTTCATTGCACTGACATTCAGCAATATCATTCAGAAGATTTACGATTTTGCAATGGATCTGTACCGGGAGTTCATATACCGGACGTACTGACGAGGAGGTGTGATATGAAGAAAAAAAGGATCCTAATAGCGGGTGCTGCCGCGGCAATCCTGCTGTGTGCAGCCCTCCTCATCAGCCATTTGTTTCGGTTGGAGATCGTGGCTATGGATCGAACGGATATCTTTTCACAGACATCTGCCGAGGATGAGAGCTGGAAGGCGGTAACGGACGGAGACGTTGTGATTGAGAATGAACACATATCCCTGACGATGGATAGCAAGACCACGCATTTTACCGTAACAGAGAAAGAGAGTGGTAAGACTTACAGCTCTGTCCCTCCGGTAGCGGATGGTTTTACACCGAAGGAGGAACAACAGTCAGAGATCCTGCTTACCTATTACGATGCAAACGGTTCGAAGATGACGATGAACTCTCATGAGAACAGTATTGCCGGAGCGTTCTTCGAGGTGAAAACAGACGGTTCTGCCATCCGGGTATACTATTCGATCCGAAAGTCGAAGCAGAAGATTTTCGTTCCAACGGTTTTTAGCCAGAGTACATTTGAAGCTCTTCTAAAGAAGCTGGAGAACGGTCCGGCACGAAGACTGAAAGGGTTCTACACTTTGAATGAGGCAGAAGAGCGCTATGTGTTAAATGACAGTGCCGGGGAACATAATTATTCCGAGATTACCGGATATATGGATGCGGCAGGTTATACGCCGGAGGATTATGTCAAGGAAGCAGAGAAGCTTGGTCTTGACAGCAGTGTGAGTGAGAATATGCCGGCAGCTTTCCAGATTCCGGTAGAATACACGCTTACAGAAAATGGTTTTTCAGCAGCCATACTGACGGACAAGATCACAGCGGATTCCGAGAATTATAAACTGACGAATGTGGATCTCTTACCGTATTTCGGAAGCTGTGGTTATTCGGAGAGGGGCTTTATGATGGTACCGGATGGTTCAGGAGCCATTATTGAGCTGGCAGAAAAAGGAGGCATAACATACTCCCAGGGATTGTGGGGGAACGATCTGGCAGTGGAATCTTCCATGAAGTCCACGGTCATGCAGAATGCAGGGCTTCCGGTATTCGCCTTACATAATGGAAGCGAAGCCTTTTTCGCAGAGGTGACAGGAGCAGCAGCCGTTGCAGCCATCAACGCAGAGACCTTTGGAAATGAAATCACCCAGAGCCATATTTACGTGAACTTTAATGTCCGGGCGTATGACTCGTCGGATATGGGAGCCGTGAGAAAACAGGCAGCATTTAACATTTATGCATCGGATTATGTGGCGGAGTTTCCCAAGGTAAGCTACACGTTATTTTCGGAAGCAGAGACCAGCTACTCGGATATGGCAAATACCTATCGGGAACAACTGATTGCCAGGGGAAGCTTAGGAGAGCGACTGCCGGAAACGGATCAGGTACCTGTATATCTGGACTTCACAGGATATGAAACCACAGACGAGTCGTTTCTTGGGATATCGGTGGAAGGGCAGACATTGCTCTCTACCATTGAGGAGATCGAAACAGCCCTTACGGAGCTTGAAAAACGCGGCGTTACCGGATCTCAGGTTCGGCTCAGGGCATATGCAAACGGCGGAGTTTACAGCCGGGTATCCAATGGGTTTAAGCTAAACCGAAAGGTGGGTACAACAAAGGAATTGCAGGCGTTGGCACAAAGCCTTTCGGAGAAGGGCGGAACACTTTATCTGGAAAATAACATCAGCACAGTGTTTGAAACGGGAAATTCCTTTAAGAAGATGACGCATGCAGTGAGAAGCTTGAAAAAGACCGTGGTGGAAGCCATAGACTATGACCTGATTGCCCGGACAAGAGAAGAAGCAGTGAATGCGTTTTACATTACTTCACCTGCCTACTATGATTCCTTGACGGAGAACTTTATCGAGACGCTTGCAAAGGAAAGTGATGATATATCGCTGTATGGCTATTCCTGGTCCGATTTTGGCTCTAAGCTGTACTCAGATTTCCATGCAGCGACGCCATATGACCGCACACAGGCCATGTATGCAGCCATAGAGGCGGTACAGAGAGCAAAGGACAGCTTCGGACGGGTCATTACCGATGGTTCGAATTCCTATGTGTTATCCGAAGCAGCGGCAGTTTTGAACATCCCCCTCAGATCATCTGCCTTTAACAGTGAAAGCTATGCCATTCCGTTTTACCAGATGGTGATACACGGATATGTGGATTATTCGGGAGCCCCGATGAATACGGGGGGAGATTTAGAAGGCAATTATCTGGCGGCGGTGGAGAGCGGCGCGAACCTGTACTATAGCTTCTACACCTCAGATGAGGAACCCTTGAAGGAGACGCAGGCAGGAACCTTGATCTATCCCACCTATATCACGGATTTTTACGGTATGGTAGAGGAACAGTATAAAGCGTTTACGGAGTTGTTCGCGGGATTGCGCAGTCAGATCATTGTAACCCACGAACGCGTGGCGAAGCAGGTATTTGTGACAACCTATGAAGACGGTACACAGGTCACCGTTAATTATGGAGAAGCAGAAGAAACTGTAAATGGCCGGACGATACCGGCAAAAGGATTTACGATACGGAAAGGAGGAGACGGCGAATGAAGAAGCAGCGTAAGCCAATGTCGTTTGAGAGGAAGCAGCGCCTTGCCGGCTACATCTTCATCGCTCCCTTGATTTTAGGAGCATGTATTTTATTCCTTCCCAATATCGTAAAAACCTTTGTGTTTTCCATGAATGATATTGTGCTTGGAGATTCCGCATATACGCTGGCGTGGAAAGGGTTTAAGTATTATTATGACGCGCTCTTTGTGAATGCCGACTTTATCCAGTATGTTATCAGATCCTTAGGGGAGATGCTGGTCTATGTGCCGACAGTCATTGTATTCAGTCTGTTTATGGCGTCGATCCTGAACCAGAAATTTCATGGAAGGGTGCTGGCAAGGGCCATCTTCTTCCTGCCGGTGGTGCTTGCAACCGGAATCGTGACGAAGACGGATATGATGTATGATCTGGTGGCTGCCATCGACGGACGGGTGACACTGGAAGAAGGCGGACAGTTGGTGAATATGACCTCCTTCTTATATTCACTGGATTTTAATAAAACGCTGACGGATATCGTAGTGCAGGCGGCGAACGGAATCGAAAACATTGTAACGTCTTCCGGTATGCAGATCTTTATTCTGCTGGCAGCCTTTCAGGAGATTCCGCAGTCCTCCTACGAAGCGGCGGCTGTGGAGGGAGCCAGTAAGTGGGAGACGTTCTGGAAGATCACGATTCCTTCCGTAAAGAATCAGATCGTGGTAACTTCTGTGTATACGGTGATCGATATCTTTACAAAGACAGATAACGCAATCTTTAATTACATTCATGACATTGGCTTTGCGGGAAATCAATATGGGTATGCAATGGCAATGTACATCATATATCTGCTGGCAGTGGGCCTTATGTTAGGGATTGCCATGCTGATCATCGGGAGAATGCTGAGGGAAGAAAGGTAGGTGATGAAAATGACAATGGATAAACAGAGAATGAAAACAAAATTGACAAAGGGCATTTGGTCTGTCTTTCGGTTCACCTTGATTTTTGGACTGTGTTTTATTATCCTGTATCCCTTCCTGGTGAAGATTTTAGCGGCATTCATGAGTTCGGAGGACCTGTTGGACGCCACCGTTAAATTTATTCCCAAGCACTGGAGTACCTACTATTGGGAGTTTGCATGGAGGCGATTGGACATCCTTAAGTCCGGCGGCTTAAGTCTTAGCATCTCCCTGGTTTCGGCCATTATACAGGTTATCGTCAGTACCATGGTGGGATATGGACTGGCAAGATTTAACTTTAAGGGGAAAAGACTTGCCTTTGCCATGGTAATCATTATTCTGCTGACGCCTTCCAAGGTATACAGCATTCCACAGTATCTAAGCTTCCGGTACTTTGGAGTGGGAGCCGCCACAGTGAATCTGATTGACGGTGTCATACCGATTTACTTATTATCCCTGGGCTGCATGAGCGTAAAGCAGTGCTTTTACATCTATCTCATGCGGGAATTCTTCAAGGAACTCCCACGAGACCTGGAAAGCGCCGCGTATATCGACGGCGCATCCATCGGCAGAACCTTCATAAGCATTGTTCTGCCAAATGCAAAAGGAATGATGATCACGGTATTCCTGTTTGCCTTCTGCTGGCAGTGGACCGATACCGAGTTCTCATCCCTGTACTTCTCAAGTAAAACGACCCTTGCCATGCGTGCGATCGTTGGCTCCCATATGGTCATCAAAGGGCAGGTGGCATCCACCGACCCGTTCGGAACAGGCATTGCAAGGGCAGCGGCAACCATTATCATCATCTTACCGGTGGTATTGTTGTCTGCATTTTGCCAGAAGTTCTTGGTGCGAAGCATATCCCGTTCAGGTATGGCGAATTAATATATTATATTTCATAACAGGAGGAAACAAAAATGAAACGAACAAAAACATGGAAAAGAGTTCTCGCACTTCTCATGTGTCTTACCATGACATGTGCATTCACTGCATGCGGCAGCGCGGATGATGACGAGGATGACACTGGAAAAGGAACGATAAACAAAGGGATTGATGACAGCGTTGTGGACATGGGCGGATACGAGTTTACAATCGCGAGCTCCTTCCTGGTGGATGAACCGGATTTAAGCGAGATTACAGCGGCAGAAGCAATCTTTGAAAAGGTTCGTCACAAGGTAGAAGAAGACTATAACTGTAAGATCAAAATCCTGGCACTTGACAACAGCATCGAAAATGTGCGTACCAAGGTGCTGGCACAGGATAAGATCGCAGATATCATTGACGTAGAGGGCTTCAACCTTCTGCCAATGGCCCGTGCGGGATATATCGTGCCTTTGGAAAAGGTAAAAGGGCTGGATATTACGGACAGCCGTTATATCCAGGGATATTCAAGCTTCACAGAATTCAATGGCCAGCATTACGGTCTGAACTTCATGCGTCCGGCAGAGGCACGTGTGTGTATGATCTATAACCGTGAGCTTCTGAAAGAATATGGGATCACAGAAGACCCGCAGGAGCTGGTGAAGACAGGGGAGTGGACCTTTGACAAATTCCGTGAAATGTGCAAGACGGCAACCCGTGATACGGACGGAGACGGAAAGAATGATTCCTATGGCTGCCATATTGCCGTCCCGGATACCTTTGGCTTGTCTATGATCTCTGCAAATAACGGCAGATTAGTTACAACAGAAGGCGGAGTGGCAAAGGAAAGCTACAATTCCAAGGAAGTGCTGAACGCCCTGAACTTCGTATATGACCTTGTAAACACCGATAAAACGGCTACATATGGTTCAACCTTCGGAGGCGGTATAGCGGGAAAAGACGCCATGGCGAAATTCGTTGCAGGAGAATATGCATTCTTCTATTGCGAAACATGGGAGATCAACCAGATGCTCAAGCCAACCTGCGGAGATTTAGACTACGGCTTACTTCCCCTTCCGATGGGACCGGATGCGACAGAATATGTTTCTCCATCCGAGAACGCGCGTAATTTCTGTATTACAAGTACCAATAAGGATGTGGATAAGACCGTCATTATCTTAAATGCACTTGCAAAATATACGGAGGAATACGGCGGGAAAGATGATCCGAACTGGTGGCACTATGACCTTCAGATGGATTACTTCCAGGAAGGTGACACCAGGAGCGTAGAAATCTATATTTCCCTGCTGGATAATGCAACTCTGGATCTGGGTGTGGGCGTAACGGATCTGTGGAATAGCTTTAAGAGTACGGTTATCCGGGATGCCTGTTATCTGAACAAGGGAACACCGGCCTCCAGAATCGAGTCGATCTCAGGAAAATATCAGAGTGCGGTAAGTGCAATTTATAACTAAATGAAACGGGAGGAGAACGAGAATGAGTAAATGGAGCAAAAGCGGTAAGAAAATACTTGCCGGAATACTTGTGATTGCAATGGTTGTCGGATATATGCCACAGGCGAGAAAAGCCGTACAGGCAGCAGACGCTGAGGGATCTTCGGAAGAGACCATGGAGCTCTCCACAGCCGGGGCAAATAAGAATATGTTTGATTGGTTCACGGCGGACAGAGTATATGTCTACCAGAGTTCTGAGACGGTGACTACGACTCTGGATGAAAAAGGGAGCGCTTCCATTGATATAAAGACAGCAGTGCAAGATAAAATTGTCCTTGATATATCAGAGGACGGGTATACACCGGCTCAGAATTGGGGCTGGGGAACACGTTATGGAAGCGCGCTGACGGACATCGATGTTGCGGATACGTTTGTATATCAAACAGATTTTAGTGTAGAGAAAAATGGCGGGATCTATTTCACCTTCCGTGCTACAGAGGCAAGTGAGTGTACTTATCTTTTTAGAAGTGATTACACGGGTCTTTACATGGATTCGAATCATGTAGAATTAAAGATAAATAACAGGACGGCGGTAACCAGCAACGCGTTTGCCTTAAAGGATACGGAAACGCATCAGTTGAGGATCGTATCGGCGCCGACAACTGCTTCCGTATGGATTGACGGCACGTTGATTTTCGATAATGTAACATATGATGTGACGAAGATGGCAGATTTCTCCGGCACAGGTACGACGGAGTCTCCGTATACCCTTGCTGGTGTTATACTGAAAAATACAGACCTGGCTCCGGTTATTGGATTTTTTACACAAGGAGCATCGGAGTTTAAGGTCAGTAACCAATATGTGTATCTGTATGATCAGAAGGAGCAGGTGCGCAATGATTGGAAAGCGACCGAAGCCAATTATTATGAAGCAGATAGCATAACAGGGGCAGATACAACAACGATAAACAGTTTTACGGTAAACGAACTGGCCCTGGGAGCTACAAAAAAGGTTTCCTTGGATTTGAGCGCAAAATTTGTTGCTACCGACGAAGTTGTAATGGAATTTGATATCACACCGGGAGATTTTACACCGGGAACCAGTGATAGTCCATCGCAGATCATAGGATTCCAAATGAGATATCGCAAAGATACAGCATTATCTTCCAATAATTATGCGACATTAACGGAGCGTTATTTACAGAGTGGCGCATATCAGGAGATCTACAACCATTTTAAGGATGGTTATATGGCTTATGGAAGTCTGAAGAAGGGACAGTTTTCTGCAAATACCACGTATCATTATAAAATTGTTTCTAATAATGAAAAGGTATCTATCTGGGTAAACGGTGAGGCGATTGCAACGGATGCAAGATATGATGCTCTTACGGTTCCCAGTGGAGCAACGGCTGTAAGCAGTGATACTATGATTCCGGCATTTGAATTTGTGTTTACAAGTGCAGGTTGGAATGTGGGAAATATTGTAATCCGTAAGGCCGATGGAAGTGGTGTTATAGAAAATGTCACTCCGGCGACCGATGAAAATAACTTATTGAATGGAGCTTATGGTGAAATCACATCCTCTTTTAAGGGCAATGCTTCCTGGGAAGGCAAGTCAGAGTCCGTAGTCAGTGGCAGTAATTTTTATACAGACCTTACGTACACAAACCTGAAGGAAAATGGTGCAACAAGCTATTTGGTCGGTGAAAACTTCTATCCGTTTGGCACCGGCAATTCCAAGATCGGTTTCAAAGGAAATGAGAGCTTTGTAATGTCTGCATTGGTTCGGGTTTCAAACAAGAAGCTAAGTGATGGAACAACTACATACAACCACCGGGTCGGAATGCAGGTTGCAGATTATAATGGAAAATCGCTGTGGTACTTTATTGATACAACAACATTGAGGGTATATGTTACGGAAAATAAGAAGGATGCTCTTATTGAGAGTATCGCTCTAAACACTCTCATAGGATATAACGTGGGGGATTATCTCCGCTTGACAACCGCTGTTACGCCCTTTGGTTTTGATATCTATACCGATGGAATAAAGGTCTATGGTTATACGGTTGGTGACGGAACAAATGTAAGATATTCAAGTACGGCATGGACGGCAAGCGGTGTGGAGGCGCGCTTCCTGGACGCTTCGGTACATTATAACTATGACAACACAGACGTGTACAAGGCACAGCTGCTGAGCGATGTCAATGCGCTTGCCAACCTGAAGGGCGTATATTTTGAAGATACGGCTAGTATAGATGCAAAAGCAGCAGAGATAAAGACAGCATGTGACAGTGCAACAACCAGCGAGGCGCTTTGGCAGTATGTGGGTGCTTTGAATCCGAATGAGATTGTTTCGTCCGGCAAGGTTGTCAATAACATGATTTTGGATGGAACGGCAGCAGTTTCCGCCAATGAGGTTGGATCCTACACGAGTGGCGCATATGTGGATAAGTTTATCAAGCTGTTTGAAGCAGGGAAATGCCCGTTTACCACAAATGATACATGGGTGATCGAAGCAGATGTAAGAAATTATGGTTTTGTGAATAACGCGCCGAGACTTGGTATCAGACTTGGGGATAACGATTATATTCTCATGTTCCAGGGCACCATAACTTACTATCAGAATCCAAATGTATCTGGTGGTTGGCAAAGCGTAGCGACTCCTTCCAATAAGCAGCATTTGTACAACAGCGGAAACGGGATCGAGTGGCATGTAAAATATGAGATGATAAAGAATGAATCCATGAAGGTTACGGTCACATCTCTGGATGGTACAGAGACGTATTATGAAAATACATATGCGTTATCGAACCTGATCAAGGATTATTCGGCAGATACCACGTATACATTCAATCCGTCGTTCTTCTATTCAAATGCAAGCGTTGCGTTCAGCAACATTTACGTAGGCTATGACCTTGCCGCAGATGTGACAGCGCTTCGCACAGCAGTATCAGAAGCCGAGGAGAAGGGGAAGGATTTATCCTCCTATACCTGGGAAAGCGCAGAAGCATTTAAGGATGCATTGGACAATGCGGCGCAGATGGATACAGAGATCGCAAGCTATGTAGGCGACAAGGAAGGTACGGTTTATACCACACCATACAGCAAGGAAGAGATAGATGCTGCGATAGATTATCTTGCACAGGCGGAGCTGGTACCAGCAACCGCTGCGGTAACGGTGGGTAAAGAGAACGTAGGAAGCGGCATCGTTACCGTCAAGGTTGCCAACGGCACCACACTCCCGACCCGTTATCTGGACGGTAAGTATTTTATCACCGGCTGGAAACTGGATGGCGAGGCAGTTACAACGGTAGCGGATGCAGCGAAGGCGGACCAGTATGTGGCAGAGTACATCGACCTTAATATGTTGGAAGTGAAGTATCAGGAGAAGACAAATAAAGAAGACAGCAGCAAGCAGGATATCCGCTTTATCGCTTCGGTTAATTCACTGGATTACGAGGAGGCAGGTCTGGTATTCTCTGTAACGAATACAAATCCGGCAATTGGCGGGGAAAACTGTATTAAGAAGGCTGTTACGACAGTATACCGTTCGTTGTATGCAAATAGTGTAGCGCAGACCGCTCAGGATATTTATAAGAACAGCTATTCAGAGTATCTGTATGCCTGGGAGTACACAGGTATACCGGCGGGTGCGACCATTTATGCGCGTGCCTTTGTAAAATTATCGGATGGAACGATTGTACATGGTGCAGCGCGAGCGGTTACGGCACCGATAACACAGTAGGAGGTGTCTTTATGAAACAGACAAAGAAGCTATATGAAACACCGAGCATGGAATTGATGCTGTTGCCGGTGGAAGATATTGTGACGCTTTCAGATGGCGGAGCTAAGAGTGATGGCAGTAACGGCTCCAGCTCATATGATGAATTACTTGGAGGGTGGTAATTATTTATGGCAAAAGAAAAGAAAAAACTGCTGGCAGGGATTGGCGCCTTACTGCTGTTGGCTGTGGTCGCGGTTGTAATAGTTGCCGTCTGCCTGCAGAAAAAGGATAACCATACATCCGGAAAGCCGTCCGGGGAGAGCAGCACATACGATGAATTGATCGGCGGAGAAGACCTTGGCGAAGACAGTAATGTGGTAGACAAATATGTCAAGGAAGACAGCGAAGATCAGAAGGATAATGCTTCGGCGGATAAGAACACCTCAGATAAGAAAGAGGAAGGATCAAAGAAACCATCTTCGAATAAGCCAGATACGAAAGACGATAAAAAAGAAGACGGTAATGCCAGTAGTGGCGATACCACCGGTGATAACACCGGTGGTAACAACACTGGCGGCAACACCGGGGATGATAATACCGGTGGCGGCAATAAGGATGATGACAAGGAAGATGGCAACTTGGATGTAGGACAGGATGTGGATCAGGGCTATGGAGCGATTCACTGATTAAGAGACGTAGGAGGATTTGTTTATGAGCGCTTGCCCAAGCAAGAAGAAAATCAGGAATCTGTTTCACGATTGCGGTTCGATTTATGTATCAACCATTGAACCGGCAGTTGATGAGCCACTGACGGTCAGACTTCGCACGGAGAAGGGCAATGTAACGAGAGCCTGTGTGGAATATTCCACGGACGGAATAGAGTGGAATGCAGCGGAAATGGAACTGGAAAAGGAAGATAAGACCGGATATTATGAATTTTTCATAGGGACGATTCCGGGACAGAAGAAAATGTACAAATACCGTTTCCGTGTAGGGAATGAAGATCCTGAAAATGAAGTGTATTACAGCCGGACGCGCATAGGAAAGGAAGCACCTGTATTTGATGAAAAGTCGATAAAGACAGATAACTGCTGGTGTATGATTCCGGGATACCATGCGCCGGATTGGGCCAAAGGAGTGATCTGGTATTCTGCAATGCCGGATGCCTTTTACAACGGGGATATTACCAACGATGAACCGATTTCAGGAATGAATCTGTCGAATTCATGGAATATGATGCAACACTCGCTGCAGTATAAATATGGCGGAGATTTAAAAGGGATTGAGAAGAAGCTGAATTATATCAAAGACCTTGGCTGCGAAGCCGTATTTATGGATCCGATTTTCCGTGCTTCCCAGAATGCCGGGTACGGTCCTGAATTCTACAAGCAGATTGAAAACTCTTTTGGAAATGAACAGGCGCTTGCAGAGCTTGCAAAGGCAATCCATGACAATGGTATGTATTACATGCTGGATGTGGTGCTGATGTTCGTGGCAGTCAGCCATTACTGGTATGATAAATATAATCGGGACCCGTTTCCGGGAGCAAAGCAGGAATGGGACAGTCCCTATCATGATTTCTTCTATTTTGAAGGAGAAGAAGGGGATACGGATGTTTATAAATCCGGCTGGGGCGGATTGATATTGAATCATGCAAATGAGAAGCTGCAGGATGAGTTGTGGCGTAGTGAGGATTCCTATCTCCAGCATTACTGTAAGGAGCCGTTTTGCCCGGATGGTCTCCGGTTTGATTGCGGTGGAGCGCTCAGCGGTACATATTCGGATGGGACTGAAATCAGTGATGCGCAGGTGATGGAGCTGATGCGCCCGTCTCTGCGGAAAATCAATCCGGAGATACTGATACTTTCCGAGTATTCTTTATACTACGGCATGGACACGGGCGCATGGGATTCCAGATGGAATCTGCAGTTTGTAGGGAATGCACTGCCGTATATGAAGGGAGAAGTACCGGAGTCAGAATTATTTAAGCTTTTTGATGAAGAAATGCATAATCTTCCGCGCGCGATCGGACACTGCCAGTACAACTCCATAGCAGACCACGACAGACCGCGTATGGCAGGCGTGGAACCATGGGCGTATCGGGCATATCAGCTCATCCATATGACGGAAATCGGCGCGCCGTGTATCTATTATGGGGATGAGAACCGTACACTGCGGAGTAAAGAAAATGTGCGCTCCTTCTATGCCATGGAATGGAATGAAGCTATCTGGGATTATGATGCCTTGTATCGGACGAAGGCACTGACGGAGCTTCGCAAGCGGTATCCGGTACTTCGGCAGGGAATCATCAAATATATTTGCGCGGATGATAAGCAGCACATGCTTGCATTTGCAAGAATGGATGAAGAATCTACGGTAATCACCGTGGCAAGCAGAAACAGTCAGACGTGCAGTGTGATGATCGATGTGCGCGACCTGGGCGAGTTGGATGGAACGGTATTTACAGACTGGTTTACAGCGAAACAGTATGTGGCAAAGAACGGATATATCTGTGCCGATGTACAGGCAGGCGGAACCATTTTCGTGAAGGGAGAAGCTTCCACCTCCTATAAGGGCGGATTTGAGCTTGTGGGAAATGCATGCGCAAATGAGATATCAGTACCGGACACAAATGCATTCCAGATAAATACAACCGATGGCTTTTTAAGCAGGGATGTCTTTAATACCTGTACGATTTCTGCAAATTATGCAGACCAGGGTGGAGCGGGAATGCTGCAGATCCGTGCGGACAACAGCGAAGAAGCAGACTGGATCGGAGCGGAAATCCGTGGAGATATGGCAACCGTTTTCGTAAAATGCCATTGACAGGAAAAGGTGGCAGCAAGCAGGAAGGTGGCAAAGGAAGCCCGTATCGTAGTTTCCAGAAATGCGGACAATACCTTTGACGTGTGTGCGGTGAATCTGCATGGTACGGTGGGTGTATTGTGTAATACAGATGTAAAAGCGTTCGATGTGATTGCTGCAAGAAACAGACTGGAAGCATGTGATGTGATTGCAAAGGGTATCACATTGGATATGCCAAACCACGCCAAGGCGGTTATCTGCGCGAAAGAGGGCACCGCGTTATTTGAAAATGTAGCGGTGGAATATGAGAAAGAGACGATCCTTTGCAGTGACTTTCGAGAAGGGCATTCGGCGATGTTTGATTTTGCGCCGGATATGGAGCTTACGTACGGAGAGAACGGCTTGACGGTGTTGCCGGAGGAAGGCAGTGCAAGGCTTCTTACGAATGCCTATAATGATGACTGGACGTATAAGGCAGAGCTTGCGTTTGCAGGCAGGACGGAGGGCGATTTTGCAGGTGTCATTTCTCAGCAGGAGGATGATATCTATGTGGCCGCCGGAAGAATGTACATGGACGGACAGCAGAGACTTGTGTTCGGAAGAGCCAGTGCAGGAAAATTCGTTGTGTATCATGTGGCAGAGGACGAAAGACCGGGTGAGCATGTTACCGTTCAATTACAGCGGATCGGCACCGCTTATTCTGCCATTTATTCCTATGGTGGGAAGACATGGAAGATGTTAGGAAGAGATATTGTCGCAAATATGTGCGTAGAGCGTGCAGGACTTATCGTGCAGGGGAAGACCCCGGCAGTGTACACCTACGCAAGCTTCGGAGATGCCATTCATGATGGAGTGAGCTACCGTACGCCGCATACACCGATACGGATTGAGACGGATTTTGCACCTATGAGACAAACCATGCTGCAGCCGGCTTATCAGATTGTGCGTGGTAGCTGGGATTATGCAAATGAGGGATATGTGCAGACCTCCAAAGAACTGGCGCAGATGGGAGTCAGCAACAAGATCTACCGGGATTTCAAGGTGGACGGGACTTATGTGATAGACGAAGGAACGGGCTGGATCGGCTTCGAGTTTGGCAAGAAAGCTTACGACAGTGAACTGGGAGACGGAATATTGTTCCGGCTTTCCTCGGAACGGATAGTCAGTATAGAAAAGCAGGGAGAAGTGTTAGCGCAGGCCATACTTTCTGAAAAATATGGAAATGCGGTAAAGCTTGCGGTGGAATATCGTCATGGTGTGCTGGTTGTATTTGCCGGACAGGAAGGAGAGCCGATTCTCGTCCTGCGCAACATGGAGAAGACAGAAGGTTCTGTTTCCTATTATATGGAAGGCATAGTGGGTCACATCAACAATTATCTGACTGCCGCCTACGATGCCGGGTATTATTACAGTGCCGATTATGAACCTCTTGATTTTTCAGAAAAAGGCGTGAAGAAAAGCTGGCTGAAAACGAAGGGATTTCTGAGCCCGTTCGGTACAGCAGTCACCGATTTTGTGGCGACCGTGAGATTTACAGTGGATAACTGGGGAAATAACGGAAGAGCAGGCTTTATCATGGCTTCTTCGGAAGCAACATTTGTGAGAAACCACGCCCTGAAGATTTCATGCGGTGCAGGAGGAGACGCGAAGATCCTGAATGGCGAGGAAGTGGTTTTCCATGGAAAGCTGCCTCAGAAAGGAAATACCCATACGCTGATGTTAGTGAGGAACAATGGAAAGATAACGGTGTATGCGGATCATGAGAAAGAGCCGTGTATGCAATATCCGTGCGTTGTCGCCAACGGCGGAGTGGTGTCGCTGTTTGCAGATGGGGCAACGGTTACCTTTGAGGATTTCACGCTGGCGGATCTTGCTGTGGGTGACAAGCCGGAAGAAGCTTGTGATTATTTGAAAGCGAAAAATATTGACATAGGAGGAAAGAAGAATGGATAAGTATACAAGACTTGCAGAAAAGCTAAAGAACAGAGAGAAAGTCATCGGCACGACCATGATCCTTCTGAAAAGCCCCATTCTGCTGGAGAATATGAATCGGGAAGAACTGGATTTCGTTCTCTTTGACGCAGAGCATGGGGTGTTCGATACCCAGAATGTGGTTCCGCTCCTGCAGGTATGCCGCCTTATGGAGCTGCCGGCATTTGTCCGGGCACAGGACAGTGAATATCATCTGATCGCAAAGGCCATTGATATGGGGGCTGATGGGATCATGCTTCCGCGGACGGAGAGCCTTGAACAGCTACGCACGGCAGTAGATGCGCTGTTATTTTATCCGGAGGGCAGAAAGGGCTGCGGCGGACATGGACAGTTCCGGCCGGGAGAGGCCTATGCAGATTTCGGAAAGACACGGTTTTTAATGCCGCAGATCGAATCGCCCAAGGGGATCGAATTGCTGCCTGCGATGCTGGAGCAATATGGAAACTATATCAGCGCGGTTATGATCGGACCATATGATCTTTCTGTTATGGTGGGTACGCCGAAGAACATAAAAAGTCCAGAAATGATGAATGCGATTCAGAAGATTTTTGACATCAGCAGCTCCTATGGAAAATCCTGCGGAATCTTCTGCGATGATGAGGTACTGGCACAAAAATACAGGAATAT